>JBGQMP010000076.1:0-6835 GCA_041500685.1 Thermodesulfovibrionia bacterium
ATGTCATAACGCTATACTGCCGATGGATTTAGAAACAAAGGGCCCGAAGAAAGAAACCTGTTCTCGCTGCCATACGGGTAAAAAGGGAGGTCTTCCCAGCCCTCAAAAACTCTCCGTTGCTGAGCTTGGTAAAGAAAAAGTCAAAAAAGAGGTTGAGATAAAGATTTTAGAAAAGGAATTCAAATCAGCTAAGTTTCCCCATCTTAAAGTTATCGAGAAATTAGTCAAAATTTCTAATGATAGCAAAATGGGAACGTATTTCCATTCGAAGCTGCAAATCATTTGCGAGGGGTGTCATCATCAGAGTCGCGCTGAAGCTGAGGCGAAAAAGGATACACCTCCATATTGCAGAAACTGCCATGCTATTTCATTTGACCCGGTGCATTTGAACAGACCAAAGCTGATTGCTGCCTATCATCGTCAGTGTATACGTTGCCACGAGAAGATGAATCTCGAAAAACCGAAGAAATGTATAGAATGTCATGAAGAAAAAGCCATTCGGCCTGTAAATATCCTTTCGAAACCTGTAGAAAGTGAAGCCCTGCTAAAGTAGAAGGAGAAGAGAATGTATATCTTTCATCAACTTTTTTCTGCTACGGGCTATCAATATTCGATAGCCGTTTTAGCGATGTTTATATTTATATTGTTTTACTTCATCCTTAGCACAGAGAGAAAATAATGGCGCGGAGGATAACCCATGAGAATTAGCAGAAGGGAATTCTTAAAGCGGACTGCAACGGTAGCGGGAACCACCTTACTTGGCGGTAGCACGGTGGCCCACGCTTATAATATTGAAAAACATGACCCTTCTATTTTTTCTACAGGCAATACTGCCAATGAAAGGAACTGGAAGGTATGGGTTGAGAGATCAAAGACCCCTCCTGTTCACGAGGAGCGGTATGGTGTGCTCGTTGACACAACCCTTTGTATTGGATGTCGAAGATGTGAGTGGGCATGCAATGATTGGAATAAAAACCCCAACCGTCCCATAAAAGAGTTTGAGGCGTCGGTGCAACATAAAAAGTCTGTTTTTGATGAAGTCAGGAGAATGCATGCAGGTAACTTTACTGTGGTCAATCGCTTCTATAGCTCTAAAGACGGGAATCCTATATATGTGAAAAGGCAGTGTCTGCACTGCGAAGAGCCAGGTTGTTTGTCTTCATGCTTTGTCGATGCATACAGAAAAACTCAAAAAGGACCTGTCCTCTATAATGCCAGTGTGTGTATTGGGTGCCGTTATTGCATGCTTGCCTGTCCCTTTGACGTACCGGCGTATGAGTATCATTCAGCACTTAATCCGCAGATTACAAAATGTACTCTCTGTTACGATAGAATTACAAAAGAGGGGTTCGTGCCAGCGTGTGTTGAGATTTGTCCTGCGGAAGTGCTGAGATTTGGAAAGAGGGAAGACTTGATTAATTCGGCTCATGAGAAGATTAGAAATAATCCGGGCAAATATATTGATCATGTTTATGGAGAGCATGAAGTCGGTGGAACGAGCTGGCTTTACCTGTCTTCAGTTCCATTCGAAGAAATAGGGTTCAGGACAGGCCTCGGGGAAACGCCAATCCCGGAATTGAGCAAGGGATATCTTTTTATGGTGAAGATGTTTGAAATAGTCGGTGCCTGGCCTCTTGTCTTTGCGGCTTATTATGCCATATCAAAGATGCGGAATAAACATGCGAAGGGTGAGACTCAATCCTCGGAGAAGAAGGGGGGTGGCCATGGCTAAAAAACCCAATTCATGGGTTCGGGATAAATTATTTCTGGGGATGGAATTTCAAGACTATTTTAGAAGTCTTTTTACTCCAGCAAATTTTATTGCGGTAGCTATTCTGTGTTTTGCAATCCCAGCGATGATATATCGGCTTTTTTACGGCCTTGGCCCATCGACGAATCTTTCGGATACCTACCCTTGGGGATTATGGATAGGGTTTGATATACTTGTCGGAATTGCCTTAGCAGCTCCGGGCCTTGCTCTTGGTACTGCAGTTCATCTCTTTGGGATGAAGGAGTATCGTCATTTTGTTCGACCGGCTATTCTTTCAAGCCTTCTCGGGTATATCTTTGCAGTATTTGCTCTTCTCTTCGATCTTGGTCGTTATTATCGTATCCCATACCTTTTAGGCTGGTCATGGGGATTTTCATCCATCCTGTTTTTAATAGGTTGGCATTTTTTCCTCTATATAAATATTTGTCTTATTGAGTGGAGCCCGGCACTTTTTGAATGGTTAAATCTAAGGAAAGCCCGTGAATTCTTTAGTAAGCTGGCTATCTGGGCGACTATTTTCGGAGTAATAATAGCTGGTGGCCATCAGTCTGCACTTGGTGGTTTATATCTTGTTACCCCTGGCAAACTCCATCCTCTCTGGTATTCATTACTATTGCCTGTGTTTTTCCTTTTATCTGCTGTTTTTGCGGGGATTTCTATGGTGATCGTTGAAAGTACCATTAGCCATCGAGTTTTTAAAAGACAGCTTGAACATTTTGATCATGCTAAATTTGATGGGCTTACCATTGGTCTTGGTAAGGCTACGGCATCTGGTCTGTTTATCTATTTTATACTAAAAATGTTTGATCTGGCGCATTCAAATACTTGGGGGTATCTGAATACCCCATATGGCTACTGGTTTTTAGTTGAAACTCTTGGTTTTGTTCTTTTTCCAGCTCTCCTATTTACATCTGGTGCAAGAAATCAAAATACTAAACTTGTGCGATTCGCAGGTCTTTTAACGGTACTTGGCGTTATATTAAATCGGCTTAATGTATCCGTAATTGCTTATAACTGGAATCTTCCCGCATCACTAAGGTACTATCCAAAGTGGACTGAGGTTGCACTAACTATTGGAGTTATTACTATGTTAGTACTTGCCTATCGTTTTATTGTTAATCGCATGGCTATCATGTATGATCACCCGGCTTATGAATCAGAGCATTGATCTTAATGGGTTTTGATGAAAGACGTGCTGTTCCAAACGCGCCTTTCATAATGATATAGATAGAAACGTGCCCTATCGCTTGCCTGTAGTTTAAAGTAACAACAATCAATTCGGCGTATCAGAGCGATTTCTAAGACTCATTGCGAATTACACATCCCCTTACAGATTTTACCATCCGATAGCTCAACATGTCTGGATATGATCTTACAAACGGTAGATAAATAGTTTTTCCATAGTAAGAGGTAGTTTTTTATTGACTTATGTATAAAAATATAATAATATTTGAATATATTTAAAAGGAGGTTTATGAAAATGTTATGAGATCCCTTGGACAGAGAATAGAACTCCTCAGAGTCATAGCGCATCCCGTAAGGATAAAAATCCTTGAGGAACTTGTAGAAGGAGTAAAGTGCGTAAGTGACCTCACAGAGTTCCTGGAAGTAAGCCAGCCAAATCTCTCACAGCATCTTGCCTTACTGAGAAATCACAGAGTCATTGATTATTACATTGATGGCAGACTGAAGTGCTACTTCCTTGTCGAACCTATAATCCCCGACCTTCTTGAACTGCTCAAAAAGAATTACCGCGAGCAATTACCCGGTCCTGAATGTTGTCCAATAACAAAAAAAGGGAAATATCCAGGAGAAAGGAGAAGATGATATTAACTTTTTTTATTGCAAAAAATTAAAAACAATATAAAAAGGAGGAAAAGGTATCTCAATAAAAAGATTAAGGGAACCTTTTATAAAAATATGAGCAAGACGTTTACGTTATTTTTATCTACTCCACCTTATATGTATGAGAACACACTAACTGCCATCAAAATTACTGAGTCTGCCTTAAAGATGGGACATAGAGTAAATCTTATTGCCTCAGGAGAAGGGGTATATTGCTTTTTGAAAGGTCAAAAAGCAAAAGGCATAATCAACGCAGAGGAAAAATTCTCGGAACTTATACAGAATGGACTAAAAGTTGATCTCTGAGGAGCCTGTATGAACTTTCGCCGAGCAGCGAGGGAAGATTATCTTGATAATACTGAAATTGGCTCTCTGAAGAAAGTATTCCGAACAATGAAGGAAACTGATGTATGGATCAATTTAGGGTTTTAAGGCAGAATGGAGGTGATAATGAGTAAGGTAGCAATGATTCTGAGAAGACCACCGTATGGGGACATAAATGCAGCAGAGGCTCTTAGACATGTAATGGGTGGAATTGATGCAGAGTTAGACATCAGTTTAATTTTGGTTGACGGTGGAGTACTGTTGGCAAAGAAAGGACAGGATCAATCAGGTTCAGGATTCACAAATCTTGAAAAGACATTACAGGTGTGCATCAATATGGAAACAAAGGTTTATGCAGACAAATCATCAATAGAAGAGCGACACCTTGAACTGACAGATATTGTTGAGGGCGTAGAGATAGTGAATAGTTCAGAAATAGCAGAAATCATGAAAACCGCTGAAAACACAATTATCTTCTAAGGGAGGTTAATAATGCTAGTTATAGTTAAAAGCGCTCCTGACACTCCTGAAGGCAAGAGAGGCATAACAATGGCAAGGGATGTGGCCGCGAATGTCGTGCTCATACAGAATGCAGTTTATTTTGCACTTAAGAATAGACCTGAGGGCTTCTCGGGCATAGTGTTTGCTCTTGAAGATGATTTAAGACTGAGAGGGTTGAACAATGATGATCTTAAAGGAGACATTAGGAAATTAAGTTATGATGGATTTATCGATCTGATGGTTGAAGACGATCGAGTTATCGGAATATTTTAATGATATTTGCCTATAGAAATCATCTTCCAATTTTATGTAGATTTTTAAAGGCGATCCTTTAAGGAAAACTCTTATTCTTTTATGAATTTTCTTTTCCATGCATAACATGACTGATGTTGTAACCCATCGAAAAAGTATCGAAAAACTCCTCAGCGTTTTCGATGACTTCTAAGGGATATGATGGTAATAATAAGAAATATACCAACAAAATGTTTTAACTGACACATAAGGAGGGTAAGATGAAAATTGGAATCCTTATTTCTACAGATGATCCTGAAACTCTCTGGAATGCCTTTCGCTTTGCAAATCTCTGCTTAAACGAAGATGACAAGAACGAAGTTACGATCTTTTTGAATGCAAAGGCAGTCGAGTATGAAAGTGCTGATTCAAAAAAATTCAATATCAGAGAACTTGCAAAGGCATTTATGCTTAGTGAGGGGAAACTTCTGGCATGCGGCAAATCTCTTGGCTTCAGGGGATTAGAAGAAAACGAGGTCTGTCGTAAAGGCAGCCAGAAAGACCTCTATGAAATGGTCATGACCAACGACAAGCTGATCTGCTTCTGAGGTTATTTCATCATGGACTGGCCATTTCTCATAACCCTTTTCCTTAAAGGCTTATGTGGACCCATGGGTATCGTTTTTGTTCCTTCTATTGCAGGAGCACTTAGAAAGCCGCTCACCTTTCAGGTTCCTTACCCATTAACTGCTGGGGTGGTAATAGGTACCATACCAGGTGCTCGTTTGGGAGGTCACTTTAGTCACAGGGTGCCAGTCAAACTACTTCGTCATTTTCTATCGGCCATTATCAGTTATGCTGCCATTCGGATGATTTATGATGCACTTACCAAATGGAGGGAAGCCTATATTATTCTACGATTGTTTTTATTTGTTACTATTTTATGCCATCTCGGTTTTGCTTTTGCAACTGAGAAGGCAACGACCGTTGATGAGGTTTTGTCAAAGGTGTCATTGGCAAGATCGGTTTATTTCCTATGAAAAGACAAGAACGATCACTATTAGATAACAGCATTCAGATTAAACATTGTCTATCTTGATCGAGAGATGTCCTGTGTCTATTCACTAAAAAGCCAAATAAAGAGAGCGTGACAACAGTTTTTAATCTTTACGTAGAAGATTATGACAGGTGGTTTGATACACCAGAAGGCAAGGTGCTTTTCAGAATGGAGGTTGAGGCAGTAAGACTTCTATCAAGAGATATTGAAAAACCTTCACTTGAAATAGGAGTAGGAACAGGTAGGTTTGCAAAAGAATTGGGAATCGACGCAGGCATAGATCCATCTTTAAAGTCATTGGAAATTGCAAAAAAGCGTGGGATAAAGGTAGAAAAAGCAAAAGGAGAAAAGCTTCCCTTTAAGGATAAATCATTTGGAGCTGTATTCATACTTTTCACACTCTGTTTCGTGGAAGATCCAGTAATGGTGGTATCTGATGCTAAAAGGGTTCTAAAGACAGGTGGAAGACTAATTGTTGGAATAATTAACAGAGAAAGTCCGTGGGGTCAGCTTTATCTGAAAAAGAAGGCTGAAGGTCATCCGATATATAGATACGCAACTTTTTATAATGTTTATGAGATTGTAAAAATGATAGAGGAAGCAGGGATGGCAGTTGAGGCATATTCATCAACACTCTGTCAGCCGCCTTCTGAAATACCTTACGAAGGATCTGTTCATAATGAATTGATAGAAAATGCAGGATTCGTATGCATTCTTGCCAGAAAGATTCACTTGTGAATTAATGATGTATTTGAAAGAGATTTAATAAAAATTCGAATAGGGAAGCTAAAATTACATATTATGGATATACATATGGGGAAATATGAAGAAATAACAAAAGCACGACAAATTCTTGGATTATATGAGTTTGCAACATTAAAAGATATTAAAAACAAGTATAAAGAATTACTTAAAGAGTGGCACCCTGATTTATGCAAAGAAAATGAAGAAATTTGTGAAGAAAAAACAATTGAAATAATAAATGCATTCAAAATAATTATGGACTATTGTGAAAATTATAAATTTTCTTTTTCTAAGGAAGAAATTGAAAAGTATATTTCTGCTGATGAGTTTTTGGCAAAAAGATTTGGAAGTGACCCAATATG
>JBGQMP010000077.1:0-6801 GCA_041500685.1 Thermodesulfovibrionia bacterium
AAGAAATAATAAGATTAATCTGTGGATACTTTATAAGATGGATCTTTGCGAAAAATAAATTCTCTTTGCCCTCAAAAAGCTTATGAAGACGACATCCTATATTTTGCCGTGAATTGCTGTTTTTTCTCCTCTGAGTGCAGCATTCATGCTAAATTATCTATACTCGAATGATGATACTGATAGAGATACTCAAGCGTGACGCAAGCCAAGAGGTTATTGATTTTTTTACTGAAGACACCATAGGCAATGTCATCTTACAAGGAGAAACAGAATGAACCTGAAAGCACTTCAAAAAATTAGCTATGGATTGTATGTTATCAGTTCAAAAAAGGATGAGAAATTGAATGGACAGATTGCCAATACGGTATTTCAGGTAACATCACAGCCTCCAACAATAGCAGTGAGCATATGCAAACAAAATTTGACCTGTGAGTTCATTCAGGAAAGCAAAGTTTTTACTGTCTCAATTTTATCAAAAGAAACTCCTATGACATTCATAGGACGCTTTGGATTTAGATGTGGTAGAGATTTTAATAAGTTCGAAGATATGAATTATAAGCTTGGTATGACTGGCGCACCTATAGTATTGGAAAATACTTTAGGTTACTTAGAGTGTCAGGTTGTTAGTAGTTTAGACGTTGGGAGCCATATCATTTTTATCGGACAAGTAGTAGAAACAGATATAACCAAAGATGAGGAACCGATGACTTATGCATACTATCACGAGATAAAAGGCGGGATATCTCCAAAAACAGCACCCACTTACATCCAAGAAGAGAGCAAAAAGGAGGCTGGTAAAATGCAAAGATACAAATGCACCGTTTGTGGCTATGTTTATGATCCTGAAAAGGGTGACCCTGATTCCGGCATCAAACCAGGGACACCCTTTGAAGAACTACCAGGTAACTGGGTTTGCCCTGTATGCGGAGCTGACAAATCCTTATTTGAAAAGGAGGGTTAAACATGTCTGTAAAAGAAATAAAACCAGGTATCTACTCGGTGGGTACAATAGATTGGGATAGAAGACTATTTGATGAACTGATACCTCTTCCAGACGGAACAAGTTACAATGCCTATCTGATAAAAGGTAGTGAAAATATAGCATTGATAGATACCGTTGACCCAACGAAAGACTACGAACTTATAGACAACCTGAAGAAATTGAATATAAACAATATTGATTATGTTGTTGCCAATCATGCTGAACAGGACCACTCCGGGTCACTACCAAAAATTCTGGAGCTTTATCCAAATGCTAAGGTACTAACGAATCCAAAATGCAAAGACATGCTGATGGATTTACTTTTAATTCCAGAGGATAAATTTAAAACAATAAACGATACGGAGGCAGTTTCTCTGGGAAACAAAACACTGGAATTTATTTTAGCGCCCTGGGTTCACTGGCCTGAAACCATGTTTACGTATCTGAAAGAAGATAAAATTTTATTTACCTGTGATTTTTTAGGTTCACATCTAGCGACAAGCGATGTGTTTGTAGCAGATGAAGCAAAAGTATATGAGTCAGCCAAGAGATACTATGCAGAGATAATGATGCCTTTCAGAACGAGTATCAAGAAACATCTGGAGGTTATAAAGGGCATTGAAATCGAGACGATTGCGCCAAGCCATGGTCCAGTTTATCCAAACCCTGAATTTATCCTGAGTGCATATAGAGAGTGGGTTTCGGATGAAGTAAAGAATGAAGTGATTATACCCTTTATATCAATGCACGGTAGTACAAAAAAAATGGTAGACCATTTTGTGAATGCTTTAATTGAGAGAGATATTACGGTAAAGCCATTCAATCTGACTAAAACAGATATCGGAGAATTAGCAATGGCCATTGTAGACGCCGCTACTATAGTAATTGCTTCACCCACGGTTTTAGCCGCTCCGCATCCTTATGTTGTTTATGCAGCTTATCTTGTAAATGCCTTAAGACCAAAATTGAAATTTGCATCTGTAATTGGTTCTTATGGATGGGGTGGAAGGATGTTAGAACAGATTAAAGGAATATTAGCGAATCTCAAAGTGGAGATTATTGATCCCGTGATTGTGAAAGGATATCCCAAAGAAGAAGATTTCAAATTATTGGATAGGTTAGCAGACGAAATCCTTCAGAAACATAAAGATCACAACCTCATCACAAAGGACTCTTAACATCCATAGGTAATCTCATAAGATGAACTTTGAAGCACTTATTATTGGCTGCGTCACAGGTTTTTTATCTGCCTTTTTTGGTATCGGAGGCAGCAGTGTTGATACCCCTGTGCTCAGGACATTTCTTCATCTTCCGCCTCTTGTCGCTCTTGGAACACCGCTGCCACTGACTGTCTTAACAGCTACCATTGCATCCTTTGCATATAAAAGGGAACACTTAGTTAATTTCAGGATTACTGTTTATAGCATTATCGCAGGAGTTCCTGGAATAGTTTTAGGTTCTTACCTTACTGCTTATCTTTCAGGAAAGTTCCTCATGCTTTTAACTGCTGTCGTGCTCTGTCTTGTAGGGATTGATTTTATAATCAAGGAATTTACTGAAAAGTCTTTTGCTATAGAGAAGACTTTTTCTCCACCTCCTGCATATATAATTCTTTCTGTGGCTACTGCTATAGGGATTCTATCAGGGATTCTCGCCAATGGAGGAGGTATATTCTTCGTTCCTGCTTATGTCGTATTCTTCCGTATGAAAATAAAGGAGGCGATTGCTACTTCACTCCTGACAGTGATTGCAATGGCCATTCCAGGAAGCATCATACATAACCATCTTGGGCATATCGATCTTGCGATAAGTGTTTCCATGGGTATCGGGGTAATTCCTATGGCATATCTTGGAGCCAAGCTTGACATCAAAACCAAGGCAAAAACTATCATGATACTCTATGGCGTAGTTATGGCAGTTTTTTCCATTTATTTCTTTCTAAGCCAGTTATGAAATGGCCTTTTTTGATGTAGTCACATGTGGATAAAATATAATGACAGGCAACTGGGCTATGGTACCGAGGAATTTAATATTTTTTCACAAAATATTAGAAGATATTTACCGGAATTTTATGAAAAAATCGCAGATGTTATTTTCTTAATTGGATTGTTTTTTCTATCTATAATTTCGGTGATCACTGCTTTTGAGGTAATATAGCAGAATAAGGGTCTATTGGTGCTTTCAAAAAAGATAAGGTAATTAAATGTCTCTTAGAATACTGGAATGAAAAATTATGGATGATATGAAAGAAAAATTTCGTGATATTCCAGACAGAATATCCGGACTCGGTGAACTGGCATACAACCTCTGGTGGAGCTGGCATCCGGCAGCACGGATGCTCTTTAAAATATTGGATCGAGTTGCATGGAAGGAAAGCGGGCATAATCCGGTAAAAATGTTAAAGGAGCTCCCCAGAGAAGTTCTGGAATATTTTACAAAGGACCCTGAATATTTACACCACTATGATGCAGTGCTTTCAAGATTTCAAAAGGAGATAACGGAAAAAGGAGGCTGGTTTTCGGAAAATATTGCTGATCCTGAATGCCTGCCGATTGCCTATTTTTCTGCAGAGTATGGACTGCACCATTCATTGCCATTTTACGCAGGCGGATTGGGCTTTTTAGCTGGTGATTATCTCAAAGAATGCAGTGATCTGGGTGTACCGATGGTAGCTGTAGGGTTTATGTATCCAGAAGGTTATTTACGTCAGAAGATTCGGGCAGACGGCTGGCAGGAAAATGTTGACGAAGTCCTCGACAGGGATGCTGCTCCCATTGCAAGAGTGCTCAATGAAAAAGGTGAACAGCTTGTGGTCAAGGTCCCTTTCATCGATCCACCAATCTATGTAGCTGTATGGAAAGTAGCGATAGGCCGTATACCTCAATACCTGGTGGACACGGATATTGACATGAACGACCCCTGGAACAGGTCAATAGCTTATCATCTCTATATCGGTGATATTGAGCAGCGATTACAACAGGAGATAGTGCTTGGTATCGGAGGTAGCGAGGTTTTAAATACCCTTGGAATCAAGCATTCTGTATTGCATCTCAACGAAGGACATTCTGCCTTCGCCTTATTGGAACGGATTAGGGAGCGGGTAGAGGAAGGTACGAGTTTTGAAGATGCTGCCGAGCATGTTCGTGCTACGACTGTCTTTACCACTCATACCCCTGTCCCGGCGGGGCATGATGTCTTCCCCTTTCATCTCATGGATAAATATTTTAGCCATTACTATCCACTCCTCGGACTGAACCGTGAAACTTTTCTCCAGCTGGGAATTAATCCAAATGAACCAGCAGCCGGATTTAATATGACCGCTTTTTCACTGAGGATGTCTAACTATCATAACGGTGTCAGTAAGAAACATGGTGAGGTTGCCCGCCGTATGTGGCAGGCACTCTGGCCTGACAAGAAAGAGGAGGATATCCCTATCGACTCTATCACGAATGGGATCCATGTCCCTACGTGGACCGAACCAAAGATTGAGCTTCTCTTCAATAAGTATCTTAGCCCCAATTGGCTGGCAGATCACGACGATCCGGCCATCTGGAAGGCGATCGATGTTATTCCTGATAAGGAACTATGGCAAACCCATAACTGGGTGAAGATAAAACTGATTAACTTCGTACGAGAACAGGCACGCCAACGGTGGGTAGAAAACCATGTGAATCCAATCAATGTCATAGCAGGCGGTACATTGATTGACCCAACTGCCCTAACTATTGGCTTCGCTCGTCGTTTTGCTACTTATAAAAGAGCGGATCTAATCTTCCTCGATTTGGAAAGGTTGAAAAAACTCCTGACTAATCACTGGAGGCCTTTACAGATTGTATTTGCCGGCAAAGCCCATCCCGTAGATGACGATGGTAAAAGAATACTCCAGCGTATATTCAATTTTGCCCATGACCCTGATCTTGGAGGAAGAATTGCCTTTGTAGAAGACTATGGGGAACAGCTCGCCCAATACATGGTTCACGGAGTGGACCTATGGCTCAACAATCCGCTTCCGCCCCTTGAAGCCTGTGGAACAAGCGGAATGAAGGCATCACTGAATGGTGTCCTGCACCTGAGTATTCTTGACGGCTGGTGGATCGAGGGGTTTAATGGTAAAAATGGCTGGGCCTTTAGTGGAAACGGAGATGATATTAAGGATTCCGAGGCAATCTATGAGATCCTGGAGAAGGAAGTGATCCCTCTCTATTACAGGGTGGATGATGACGGAATTCCCCGAGAATGGGTCAAGGTTATGAAGGAGGCAATGAAAAGCACATCTCCGTTATTCAGTGCACGCAGAATGGTAAAGGAGTATGCAAGGAAGTTTTATCCGAACGCATTGAAATCAGCTTAGAAACTCTGCTGAGGATTGAATGCCTCTGCCAACCCTCACCCCTTTTTGAGCAGGGGCAGGAGGACGATGCACAAAAAGTCCTGAAGGAAGTGCATCACAATGGGAGCAATCAGGCTTTTTCTCCACATGTAGACAAGAGCAAAGATCGATCCCATAAAACCGACTGTTACCACCCCAGCCGATCCCTCATAGCCATGCCCGAGCGAAAAAATCACCGCTGACAGCAGCACAGCCACAGTAGGGCTTAAAGTAACGGTTTTTAATCGCAGTATGAGGTACCCGCGGAAAATACTCTCCTCCGCTACGGCAACAATCGTGACCAGGGCAAAGCCCAGCAGATATTCTACTATGCCCCCGGTAACCAGCAATGCGGGTAGCCGTGTAGATGGTGCGGAAAACCCGGCTGCCTTCAAGGCGCTTTCAAGCAAACCAGCAGCAAAAAAGAAGGGAACAAAAAGCACGATGCCTAAGGCGACGTCTTCCAAGCCGTTCTTTAGTGTCCAGCCAATCAAATCTATGGGTTCGCTGTTGCGCCAGATAAAGAAGAGAATCAGGCTAACCAGCGCAAGGTCACGAAAAATAGTCGAAAATGCCACAAGCACAAAGCTCAGACTCCCTTGCTTAACCACAAAAAAGGAAATGACCATGGACGGTACAATAAGAAAAAGGAAGACAGAGACCTCAACAAGCTGCTCCATCCAACTGGGCTGGGCACTGTCTCTTTTTTTTCGCCTTGCTGTTATTTGAACTGGTCTTCATATATTGCCCTGCTCGATATTTTTGGAACAGTTATTTCAAATTTACAGTTAGTCCTACCGAGTTTTCAAGTTTAGGTTACACCTCCTTTGTTTTAATCATATTATCATTCTTGATACTATCAAGGAGTATTTGATACTCTTTTGGAGATAAATGCCACGCTCCTGGCCTGAAGGGGTTATCAAGATCATCAATAACAATGTAGATCGTAAATGCCAATACCCCAATACTTACTGTAAAGATATAATCGATCCAGGGATTTCTCACACCGATAAAAAGAGATAGAAAGATAAAGAGAATACCAGCAAAGGTGAGCGTATTTTTTAAGATATACGGGATGTGGCTTCCGCATTGGTAAAGTCGCCTGTTACGATTTCTTATGAGTTCATTGAAAAGAGGTAAAAGTGACAACTTTCCTGTTTCTTCTGTTGACCTTACAATAACATTACGAAGGAGGTCCAAAATCTTTTCACCCGCCTCGCTTCTTTTCCCTTGTTCCATTGTAGGCCATTCCTCTTGAATGAGAGAAAGATAATTTTTTATACATTCAAGAACCTTTCCCTCTGTATCTTTTGTTAAACACCGAGACCGAAGCCATAATTCGCGAAGAGCATCTAATTCTTCTTTGATAGATTCAACCAGCTCATTCCAGTGTTCCCACTCTTTCTGAATTGTAAAAGCTGCGAGAATACTGAAAATAAGACCTATTGCA
>JBGQMP010000078.1:0-6787 GCA_041500685.1 Thermodesulfovibrionia bacterium
CTTGACCTCTCCCGAATAGGTCGCAAAGATATTGAGCTATCGGACATAGATATGGATAAACTGGCAAGGGCTGTGTTTGATGAAATCAAAGCCACTACCCCTGAGAGGAAGCTGCAATTTAACATTAAACCACTCCCCGCTGCCCGCGGCGATGATGGAATGATTCGCCAGGTCTTTTTTAATCTCCTGTACAATGCCATCAAGTTCACAAAACCCAAAGAGACTGCAATTATTGAAATTGGTGGATGCGTTGAAGGGTTTGAAAATATTTACTACGTCAAAGACAATGGTGTTGGGTTTGACATGCAGTACGCTGATAAATTGTTTGGGACTTTTCAACGACTGCACAGCGAAAAAGAATTTGAGGGAACGGGCATTGGGCTCGCTATTGTGCAGCGCATAATTAACCGCCACGGTGGACGAGTATGGGCTGAAGGGAAAGTAAATGAAGGGGCAACATTCTATTTCACACTTCCAAAGTGATCTGTTAGCAATCAGCTAAGGAAGCATCTCCGATTCCGTGATGAATAGGAAAGAGGCTTACCTCATATTGTGTTTAATAAAAGCTGCTTACTCTTATCACGGAAAAGGAAATGCTATCGATACGCGATCTACAGAAAATATGTCTTCAGAAGACTATGGTATCATTAATTCGGGAATAATAATAACTTTACCCAAACGTTGCATTAATAAGGAGGCAGACATGCTGAAAAACCCCTGCAAATCGACAAGATTTTATTCTGATATACGTGACCGTAGATTCCACCTTTTGTGTATTCCTGAAAAGGCTGGCAGACCACATGGGAGGGCTGTAAGGTGTCGATGGCAGGGCTTTTTCATCACATCTGCCTCCTTAAACAAATAAAATTTATGCAATTGGTGGGTTTAGAAATGAAGAAGATTACTTGAAAACATATAACACCTTTATCTGTTGTTGAAAAAATAACAAATTAGTCCAATATGTCATGCTGAACTTGATTCAGCATCTAATAGGTTATGAGACCCTGAACCGAATTCAGGGTGACAAGAACACACTATCTCAACAGCCTGTTTATTCCCAAAGAAGAGGAGGCAAATAAAATAGCTAAAGTTAAAGCAGGTATCGCCTTTGCTGATAATAAAAATTCCTTTGAAGCTGGTAAACGAGCAGCGTCAGAAGCCATAAAAAAGGTGGGTCAGAAAGGTAATCTGGTTCTATCTTTCTGTACTGCCAAACATGATTACCAAGCCTGTTTTGAAGGGATAAGATCCGAGGTTGGAGATATTCAAATAATCGGGGGTCCTGCGATTGGTGTTATTACCAATGATTATCTGGGCTATGAAGGATATCAGGTGGGAGTAGCCGTTCTTCCGAATGACCTGACCTTTGACACCGTGGCAGTGGGCGGATTGGATGAGGGCGAAAAGGAAGCAGGGTTAGAATTAGGCAGACAACTGTCGGTCAAAAGAAATCGTGAAGAAAAACTTGCCCTCCTTTTTTATGATTCTATAAAATCCTCACCTCCACCAGCACCAGTTCTGAATGTGTCTTCTTATTTGATTGATGGATTTGAACAGGGCATTGGTAAGAATCCACCTTTACTTGTGGGTGCGGGTTTAATCGGCAGCTATGCATTCGATAAAGGAAAATTATTTTGTGGCACAAAGGTAGCTGATCAACATGCGGTGGCCACCCTTTTATCAGGCGAGTGCTCTCCGTATATAACCATAATGCATGGCTGTAAACCAATGAGCGATTATCATACCCTTACCCATGTCGAGGGGCCAGTGGTATATGAAATTGACGGCAAGCCTGCACTGGATGTGATTGATAATCTACTGGAAGATCAAGACTGGCAGAAACGCCTCCCGCTTCTTCTGGTTACCCTTGGGGCGAATCATGGAGAGAAATATGCTTCCTACAATGAGAAAAGCTATGTTAATAGGTTGATTGTTGGAATCATACCAGAAAAGAAGGCTATCGTCTTGTTTGAAGCGGATTTTAAAAATGGTGCAGAGTTTCAATTTATGCGCCGCAGTGTTGCGCTTATGGAGGAATCAGCAGAGAAAGGGAGCAAAGAGGCCATGGCTTATCTTCAAAAAAATAATCTGGAGCCGTTTTTTGCTTTGTATATAGACTGTGCTGGCAGGACTGCAGGTTTTTCAGGGGCTGAAAAAGAGGAAGCCTCTATTATTCAAAAGAACATTGGCAAAGATGTCCCCTTGCTTGGATTTTACTCAGGAGTTGAGATCGCCCCACTCATGGGCAAAAGCCGGGGGCTGGATTGGACGGCAGTATTATTAATATTAAGCAGAAGTAAATAATTAATGAGAGAAGAAGATAAACTCTCAGAACTCTTAAAGGAACGAGCTTATCTTTCTGCCCAATTAGAAGAAGCCACTAAAGGGTTGGCAAGGCTTGACCTACTTAATCTCACCTTGACACAGCAAAAGAGGCAGGCTATCGCCGCTTTTAATTTTATCAAAGTCATGCATGAGAAAATCGAGAAAGCCTTAACTATAGATGACCTATACTTGAATGTTGTAAAAGCCTTAACCTCTGATCTGTTTATGGATTCTTCTGCTCTTTTAAGGATCAATTTTAAGACCAAGGAAATTTCTATAATAGCTTCATCTGGATTACCAGAAAATCTTAAATGCCTTAAACTTGATGAAAATATTTCTAAGCAACAAATCTTGGAACCAACATTTGTGAATAGTAAGTCGTCTCTTCAAACATTTCATAAATTTGTCAGAAACAGTTTTAAACTCCCCTATCTTTTCTGGCATCCCATTGCAGATGAATGGGATGGCGCGTTAGTTTTGTTTGTCGGTAACAGAACTGAGGACCTGATGTCAAAACAGCCCTTTTCTGAAATAAGCCTTAAAACCTTGGGGGCTATATCTTCGGTGATTTTATTGAGGAGAGACAATATTGCCAGAACTCAGGAAATACTCAGAAGAAAAAGGGGGAGGATCGATTTTTTAGCAGAGATATTAGGAACCTCTCCAGTTTCTGTTATTGCCACAGATTTGGATAGAAAAATAACTTATGCCAACCCAGCTATGGAGAAATTATACGGTTATAAAGCGGAAGAGCTGATGGGCAAAGATCCAGGTATGTTAAACGGTGAAGATAACGCAGATGATATCCAGAAGGAAATTGTAGATACAGTCAGAGGGGGAAAGGTCTGGAGAGGAGAGATACTGAATAAAAAGAAAAATGATGATCTGTTTTATATCCATGCTTCTGTTTATCCAGTATTAGACAGAGAGGGAAATTTTTTAGCCTTCGTTGGTTTTCAGGAAGACATCACTAAACGCAAGCAGGCAGAGAAGGCGTTACAGGAATCAGAGAAAAAATATCGGGACCTTGTGAACAATGCCCTTGTGGGAATATATAAAACTAATCTCAAAGGCGATATTCTTTATGTAAATGAGGTTTTATCAAGGATGCTGGAATTTGAGTCGCCTGAAGAAATGATGGCAGAAGGTGCTTCAACAAGATACAAAAACCCGAAGGACAGGGAAGTTTTAATTAAAAATCTTAGGAAGAGGAACAGGGTTGAAAGCTTCGAAGTTGAGCTACTTACAAAGACAGGGAAAACCAAATATGTACTTCTCAGTGCAGTTCTTGCCCGCGACATCATATTAGGAATGATTATGGACATTACCAAGCGAAAACTGGCGGAAAAGGCACTCCAAGAAGCCCAGCGATCTCTTGAAGCTGTGGTGGAGACAGCTCCCAGCTTGATTGTCCTTGCAGATCCAGATGGTCGCATTATCTTGTTCAACCGTGCCTGCGAGGAGGTAACAGGCTACAAACGCCAGGAGGTGTTAGGCAGAACTATCTCCGAGTTATTTCTACCACCGGAATGGATACCTGTTGTTCAAAAACGTTTTGCAGATCTATACGCACCAGAAGTACTCATGCCTCACGAGAATCCTTGGGTCACCAAATCAGGTGAAGAGCGGCTCATCGAATGGCGTTGCACAATTCTTCCTTCTATAGAGGATGGCAGACCTTACATATTAGGGACAGGTATTGACATCACCGAGCGCAAGCAAGCAGAAGAGGCGCTGCGGGCGTCCAAAGAGTTGTTTGAAAAAATCTTCATTAGCCAGCAGGATGCGATCTTTCTATTAGATTCGGCAATCCCGCCCACAATCATAGACTGTAACCCAGGTGCAACAAAGATATTTGGCTACACTCGACATGAAATGGTTGGCAACACAACAGACTTCTTGCATATTGATGATGCATCACTAAAAAAGTTTCAGGGGTACCTCTGTGCAGCTATAGATGAGTGCGGCTTCTTGTATCTGGATGAGTTCCGGATGAAGCGGAAAGACGGAACAGTCTTCCCATCAGAACACAGCGTGATACCGCTCAAAGATGAACAAGGCAAGCGTATCGGCTGGGTAAGTGTGGTGCGTGACATTACCGACCGCAAGCAGGCCAAAGAACAACTTCAAAGTCTCTCACGCAGACTCGTGGAGGTGCAAGAAGCTGAGCGCCGTTTACTCGCCAGCGAACTCCACGATCAGATCGGCCAGAATCTGACTGCGCTGAGCATAAATCTGAACATCATACGCAGTCAATTTTCAGACGAATTTGATAAGAAGATAAAAGACCGGCTTGAAGACTCCCTGAAATTGGTGGAAGAGACAATAGAACGCATCCGTGACGTGATGGCTGGGCTTCGCTCACCAGTGCTTGACGACTATGGATTGGTAATCGCAATGCGCTGGTATAGTGAGCGATTATCAAAGCGCGCCGGGTTAGCAATTATGTTTCAAGGAGAAGAGTTTTCCCCACGCCTGCCACTTGTTGTAGAGACGGCCATCTTTCGTATCTTTCAGGAAGTCTTAACTAACGTGGCTAAACACGCTCAGGCCAGGCAGGTAAACGTAGCTCTAAAGGAGGTAGACGGGAAGGTACAACTTGACATTACCGATGATGGTGTTGGCTTTGATCCCGCAGGCATTCAACGATTAAAAGAAAGACCAAAATGGGGGCTGATTACTACAGGAGAGCGGGCTAAAGCATTGGGTGGGCACTTACACGTGGAATCTGTACCTGGTAGGGGAACACGAGTTATCGTTGAGGTACCAAGGTGATCCTATGTCCATAAGCGTCTTCATTGCTGATGATCACGCTATTGTCCGTGACGGCTTGCGGTTACTCTTGGAATCGCAGGAAGATGTAAAAGTGGTTGGCGATGCTGCAGACGGACGCCAGACAGTCGATCAGGTGCTGCGACTGTGCCCTGACGTAGTTATTATGGACATTGCCATGTCTGAGATGAATGGTATCGAGGCTACATGTAAGATTCGACAAGCCTGCCCTTCCACACAGGTTGTAATCCTCTCCATGTATGCCACTGCGGAGCATATTTTCAGGGCTTTCCAGGCAGGAGCTAAAGGATACTTGCTAAAGGAATCGGCTGCCATAGAGGTAGTCACCGCTATCCATGCCGTACATGCTGGGCGCCGCTACCTGTGCAAGAAGATCGATGAGTTTATGATTGATGACTATATAAACCAGCGTCAGGCCTCCGGAGTGAAAACCCCGATTGAGAGTCTCAGCCCTCGCGAGCGGGAGGTCCTCCAGCTTGTTGTGGAGGGTAAATCGAGTGCAGAGATTGCTAATATCCTTTCCCTTTCACAGAAAACTGTTGAAACCTATCGCAGCCGACTCATGCAAAAGCTGAGCATTAAAGATATTCCCAGCCTTGTCAAGTTTGCCATCCATCATGGTCTGACTCGACCGTTGTAAGATTCTCTACACTGACATCAAACTCTCCTGACAGACAAATACCAATTACTGTGTTATACAAATATATAAATATAGAAAATATATAAATCAATAACTCCAGAGGAGATATCCATGAATTGTGAACCAAATTGTCTTAACCCATAAGATGAAAGCTACTATTCAAAACGGAGGAAAGGTATGGAGAATTTAAAAGAGGTTGAAATCCTCTTGGTTGAGGATAATCCGAACGATGTTGAACTTACGCTCAGGTCGCTGAGTAAAAACAAACTTGCCAACAAGATACATGTCGTGAAAGATGGAGCAGAGGCATTGGAGTATATTTTTGGAACTGGCGCATATGCTAAAAGGGATGTTAATGATAAACCGAAAGTGATACTCCTTGATTTGAAACTTCCCAAGGTAGATGGCTTAGAGGTTCTCCAGAGAATTAAGGCAGATGAGCGAACAAAGCAAATTCCTATTATCGTACTGACATCTTCAACAGAAGAGCTGGATATTGTAGAAAGTTACGAACTCGATGTGAATAGTTACATCATCAAGCCAATAGATTTTGATAAACTTGTTGATGCGGTTTCGGAAATCGGTCTTTACTGGTTGCTTTTGAACAAGCCAGCAGAAAGGTAATATCGAGACTACTTTTAAAGGTTTTCTTCCCCGTATGTCTTGTAGATGATTTAGTCCTGCAAAATACAATCCTCTTAAAGCTATGAGTATTACTACAACAACTCATCGAGAACGTTTGCAAACTATGTAATTCTGAGTTGATAAGAAAGAGCAATTGCTTCACTACGCTCGCAAGGAAATATTTTGACAATCGATAAAGTAGGTTGTAGACTTATTAATCGAAGAGAATAGGATGGAAGATAAAAAAATAAGGATAGGCGTTTATGTATGTGAATGCGGTCCTAATATCAAAGAGGCTATGGATATTAACGAGGTGGCAAGCTTCATCCAGGGTCATGAGAATGTAGTCTTTACTAAGCCTTTTCATATCTTATGTTCAGAAGAGGGCAAAAAACTAATTGAAGA
>JBGQMP010000079.1:0-6756 GCA_041500685.1 Thermodesulfovibrionia bacterium
CTGAAGAGGTAGACAGGAGTAAAAATGAGGACTTTCAGAATTGCTCTTGCACAGATTAACCCTACTGTGGGAGATTTTGAGGGGAATGTCTCAAAGATTATTAGCTACATTGAGGAGTCAGGAAGGGCTGGTGCTCAGATCGTTGTTTTCCCGGAGCTTTCGATAACAGGTTATCCGCCAGAGGACCTCCTCCTGAAACCCCAGTTCGTAGAAGACAATCTCGATGCCCTTAAGAAAGTTCAGAAAAAGGTAAAAGATATCATCGCTATAGTCGGCTTTGTTGATAGAAGTGATGATATCTATAATGCTGCTGCAATAATTTACAACAAGAAGCTTATCGATACCTACCACAAGATGTATCTCCCAAATTATGGTGTCTTTGACGAGGTCCGTTATTTTCAAGCAGGCATTAGATGTCCTATATATAAGATTGAAGATACCTTTTTAGGTGTCAATATCTGTGAAGATATCTGGTATCCAGAAGGGCCCACAAGGATACAAGCCCTTGCAGGAGCTGAGGTGATTATCAATATCAACGCATCTCCCTATCATATAGGCAAGGGCGGATTCAGAGAAAATATGCTTTCCGTAAGGGCATTAGATAGCATAGCCGTCGTTGTTTATCTGAATACTGTTGGAGGACAGGATGAACTCGTTTTTGATGGTGACAGCCTTATTCTTGACCAGAATGGTAATGTAATTGCGAGGGGAAAGCAGTTCAAGGAAGACCTTATCATTGCTGACTTAAACCTTGATGCCGTGAGGATGAAAAGGCTTCATGCTCCTCGAAGGAGACAGGAGGTGATGAAGCTTGAAAAAGGAGCTGTTGAAAAGATCTCCATTCCATCCGAGAAGAAATTACATGAAGAACGGTCAGTGCCACGTCTTCCTTTGACGGATTCCAAGGTTTTGGAACCATTAGAAGAGGTCTATGAGGCGCTTGTACTCGGGACATCCGATTACGTCAGAAAGAATGGGTTTAAGGGTGTTATTATCGGTCAGAGTGGTGGTATTGATTCTTCTCTTGTATCAGCTATTGCAGTAGATGCAATTAGTAGGGATAATGTAACAGGTCTTTTTATGCCCTCTCCCTATACATCAAAGGAAAGCAGGGAAGATGCATATTCCCTTGCAGGTAATCTGGGAATCAAAATAAAAGAAGTGCCTATTGATGGTATATTTCAGAGTTATCTCAATGCCCTGAAAAAGGAGTTCCGTGGTCTTCCGGAAGGTGCAGCAGAGGAAAATATCCAGGCAAGGATAAGGGGCAATATCCTAATGGCATTCTCGAATCAATTCGGATGGCTTGTCCTGACGACAGGGAATAAATCGGAGATGAGTGTTGGATACGCAACTCTTTATGGTGACATGGCAGGTGGGTTTGCGGTCATAAAAGATGTGCCGAAGACAATGGTATACGAACTCTGCAGATGGAGAAATAAGAAAGAGGAAAGGGCGTTAATACCTGAAAGGGTTATATTGAAGGAACCTTCTGCTGAGCTGAAGCCCAACCAGAAAGATACAGACACACTTCCGCCTTATTCTCTGTTGGATCCAATATTGAAGGCATACATTGAGGCAGATAAAGGTTTTGAGGAGATATTGTCTCTTAGCTGTAATGTTGAATCAGCGCAGAAGGTTATCAGAATGGTTGATACAAGTGAGTATAAAAGAAGGCAGTCACCTCCTGGGATAAAAATAACTCAGAGGGCATTTGGAAGGGACAGACGCTTTCCGATAACGAATAAATACAGGGGCTATTAAGATTGCTTCTGAAAAAGATTATTCTCTTATTATCAGTCTTATCTATTTCTCTTATTGTTATTTTTAGTTCTGTTTTCTCTGAGGATACCAAGAACTTTCAGGTGAAAAAACAGCCTGAAATCCAGCAGATAAAACCAAAGAAACCTGTTAAAATCAAGCTCAGGCGCTCAGCAGAGGATAAATACACATGGGAAATCACTGGCGATGATGTAGATGAGATTGTCAGGGCAGACAGGCGACTCAGGAAACTTTTGAAAATAGAGTGAAAGGCACTCTTTATATTGTCTCAACCCCTATAGGCAATCTGGAAGACATTACCCTGAGGGCTTTAAGAATTCTCAAGGAAGTGGATGTTGTTGCGGCAGAGGACACTCGACACTCAAGCAAGCTTCTATACCATTATGGTATTTCAAAGCCATTGATCAGCTACTGGGGCGAGAAGGAGAAGGTGAAATCAACGGAGATCCTTGAAAGACTGCATTCAGGTCAGTCTGTTGCCCTTATCTCAGATGCAGGCACCCCTGGAATATCTGATCCGGGGGCGTTACTGATAAAAAAGGCATTGGAGGAGGCCCTGAGTGTCGTTTCAATTCCTGGTGCATCAGCATTGATTGCTGCATTGTCTATATCAGGACTTTCGACAGAGGAATTTACCTTTATAGGTTTTCTTCCAGCCAAAAAGGGTCAGCGCCAGAAGGTTCTAAAAGATCTGAGTCTTGAACCAAGGACCCTTGTTTTTTACGAAGCGCCACACAGGATTCTTGAGACACTTTCAGATATGAGGGAGATCTTTGGAGAAAGAAAAGCGGCTGTTGTAAAAGAGATCAGTAAAATTTATGAAGAGGTTTTAAGGGGGAGTATTTCTGAAATATTTAGCAGACTTGAAGAGTCGACAATAGCTGGTGAATATGTAATCATTGCGGATGGAAAATCTGGAGGGAGGGTACTTACGCCTGATGATGCTATCTTAGAGGTAAGCGCTTTAATGAAGAAAGGTCTTGGGAGAAAAGAGGCTGTTAGGAAAATTGCAGAAGCATATGGATTGAGCAAGAAAGAACTCTATGATAAGAGCCTCGAGGGTAAGTGATTGATTGTAACTTTTGTCTGGCTTTCCATTGTGTTGTTACTTTCTATTATACCAACCGAGGGTCTGCCAACAGGACATCCAACAGATAAAGTAATCCATTTTATAATTTATGGAATAACGGCGATTCTCTTCTTGAGAGTTTTACGGTCAAGGACATCATTGATAGGATCAACAGCTTTATCTATTATCCTTGCCTCGGTTTTTGGGCTTGCTATGGAGCTATTACAGTCTGTCTTGCCCTGGAGAGAATTCTCTCTTGCAGACGAATTGGCAAATATTGGTGGTGCCTTTTTCTTTGGTATCCTTTATGTTCTGAAGGACTATCATAGGAAGAAATCTTAGTATTGTAATAATCAAATTTACAAACAGCGAGAAAGATGGAAAACTCTTGACATTTTCGGCACTTAGCAATAAAATTTTAAAAATACATTAATTTTTATACGAGGTGAAACATTTTGCATAAACTGCTTCTTGCTGATGACAGTATCACCATACACAAGGTAGTAGAGTTAATCCTTGCAGGGGAAGGATTTGAGATCAAGGTAACAAATAATGGGGAAGAGGCATTGGCTGTTATCTCTGCCTTTAAACCTGATATTGTCCTCGCTGATGTGGAGATGCCGAAGATGAACGGCTACCTTCTCTGTGAAAAGATAAAACATAATCCCTCTACTTCCGGAATTCCCATATTGCTCCTTGCAGGGGCATTTGAACCTTTTGATGAAGAAACTGCAAAAAAGGTTGGAGCAGACGGTTTTGTTATCAAACCTTTTGAATCACAGGAATTAATAAACAAGATTAATGAAGCCATTTCATCTTCGGTTGTACAAAAAGAAGAAGCTTTTGGTGTTCCTCATACAGAGGAGGGGACAGTCGAAGAAGACCTCTGGGCAATGGAGGAAATGCCTGAACCTGAAGAGATTGAAATCAGTCATTTGGAAGAGGAAGCAGAGATTGGGAAAGAAGATATATTTAAAGCTGCAAAAGAAATGGGGATATCTCTTGAGGGGGAACCTAAGAGGGTTGTTCCATCTTTTGCTGAAGGGGCGGTGCCAGCTGAGGAGTCAGGGATTTTAGAAGCAGAGCTACCATCAAAAGATGAACTGAAAGAGATATTCGAGAAGACCCTTAATAGCAGAATATCATCATTACTATCTTCTCTTGATATAAAAGAAGCTTTGTCTTCTTCTTTCATGCCCCTCATGCCCCTGATGAAAGATTCAATCGATAAGGTATTGGGCGAGACGGTACCTGACATTACAGAGAAGATGTTCCACGATGAACTGAAATGGATATTTGAAGAGACGGTTAACACTAAACTATCTTCATTATTATCCTCTGTTGATGTAAAAGAAATTATCCAATCCTCGCTGATGCCTTTAATGAAAGATCCCATCGAGAAGATTTTCAGTGTGGCTATACCTGAGCTCATAGAAAAGATGCTTAAGGATACTTTAAACGTCTCTCTGGAATTCCTTGTGAAGGATTCAGAACAGGTAATAAGTAGGATTTTACCTGAACTTATGGATAAGACTTTTAAAGATACTTTAAATATTTCCCTTGAGTCCATCGTGGGAACAACAGAAAAGAAAATTGGTGAAATTTTACCAGACCTGATTGAAAGGACGCTGAAGGAGGAACTAAGAGTTTCCCTTGAATCTCTGAAAAAAGAAGTTGAAGAACTAATATGGAAGACCATACCTGACCTTGCAGAGGCAATAATTTCAAAGGAGATTGAGAGGATAAGGTCAGAATTCTAGAGAAGAGTTATAATCCGAGAGGTATAGAAGAAAGGTGGTATGAATATTGGGTCTCTAAAGGCTATTTTAAACCAAACCTGGCCTTAGGAGACAGAGTCTTCTCAATTGTTATACCGCCTCCAAACATTACTGGTTCTCTCCACATGGGCCATGCCCTTAATGCAGTCCTGCAAGACATCCTTACCCGCTGGAAGCGAATGTCAGGTTACAAGGTCCTCTGGTTGCCGGGAACTGACCATGCAGGTATAGCAACACAGAATGTTGTAGAGAAGCAGCTCACATCTGAAGGGTTTGACAGGCATAAGCTTGGCAGGGAAGCCTTCATAGAGAGGATCTGGGAATGGAAGGCTGAGTATGGTGGAAAGATTATTCACCAGTTGAAGAGTCTCGGTGCTTCCTGCGACTGGTCGAGAGAAAGGTTCACCCTCGATGAGGGCCTCTCGAGGGCCGTACGTGAGGTCTTTGTAAGCCTTTACGAAGAAGGTCTGATATACAGGGACGACAGGCTTATCAACTGGTGCCCTCGCTGTCGTACTGCACTCTCAGACCTTGAAGTGGAACACGAAGAATTCGAGAGTAAGCTTTCATTCATAAAATATCCCCTTTCGGATGGAAGGGGTTACATAACAGTGGCGACAACGAGGCCTGAAACGATGCTCGGTGATACTGCTGTAGCTGTCCACCCTGACGATGATCGTTATAAGGATCTGATCGGTAAGGCGGTTGATCTGCCTCTTACGAAAAGGAGAATTCCGATAGTTGATGATAATGCCGTTGATCCTGCATTTGGAACCGGCGCTGTTAAGGTTACGCCAGCACATGATTTCAATGACGAGGCTGTAGCAAAAAGGCATATACCACCACTGGAGTTTATAACTGTCATAGGGAAAGATGGCCGCATGACAGAGGATGCAGGAAGCAGATATGCAGGCATGGACAGATATGACTGCAGAAGAGTTGTTCTTAACGACCTGAGGGAACAGAAGCTATTACAAAAAGAAGAGAAATACAAACATTCTCTCGGTCACTGTTACAGGTGCAAGACTGTTATAGAGCCTTTATTAACCCTCCAGTGGTATGTCAATGTAAAGCCTCTTGCCGAAGAGGCGATAAGGGTCGTCAGGGAGGAGAAGATCAGATTTTTTCCAAAGGCATGGGAAAACACCTATTTTGCATGGATGGAAAACATCAAAGACTGGTGCATATCCCGTCAGATATGGTGGGGGCACAGGATACCAGTATGGTACTGTCAGGGGAAAAAGACTGAAAAATGCAGAATGCAGAATGGTGTTGTTGTATCCAGAGAAGACCCGGCGGAATGTCCATACTGTGGTTCTCAAAATCTTATTCAGGACGAAGATGTATTGGATACATGGTTTTCATCTGCCCTCTGGCCTTTCTCTACTCTTGGGTGGCCTGATAAGACAGGTGATCTTGAGACCTTCTATCCCACAACTGTCCTTGTCACCAGTTTTGACATCATCTTCTTTTGGGTAGCAAGGATGATCATGATGGGCCTCAAATTTAAGGGTGACGTGCCTTTCAGGGATGTATATATTCACGCCCTTGTCAGGGATATTAAGGGTCAGAAGATGTCAAAATCAAAGGGCAATGTTATTGATCCCCTCCCAATGATGGATAGGTATGGTACGGATGCCTTCAGGTTTACCCTTGCTGCCTTTGCAGCACAGGGCAGGGATGTTAGGTTTTCCGAAGAGAGAGTTGAAGGATATAGACATTTTATGAATAAGCTCTGGAATGCAGCAAGATTTATCATGATGAACCTTCAGACAGTTGAGGCCCAAAGACAGACAATAACTCAGAGGCTCACAGCTTTTAATTTATCTGCAAGATGGGTCCTGAGCAGGCTTGCTGTGACAGCAGATACTGTAAACAGGGCCCTTGAAGAGTATCGGTTTAATGATGCAGCATCTGATATTTATCAGTTTATATGGCATGAATTCTGCGATTGGTATATAGAGATGGCAAAATCAGATATCAAGAATCCGGAATTCCAGATGAATGTTATTGAATGTCTTCTTTATACTCTTGATGCCTCCTTGAGACTTCTTCATCCTTTTATGCCTTTTGTTTCAGAGGAGATATGGCAGAAGATTCCTCATGTCAGAAGAGAAAAAGAAAAAA
>JBGQMP010000080.1:0-6738 GCA_041500685.1 Thermodesulfovibrionia bacterium
CGTTATTAGAGAGGCATAATATAGACAGTGAGGATGTTGAATCAGCTGTTGTTGCAGGCAATACAACCATGACCCATATCTTCTGGGGACTCAACCCTGCCTATATCAGAGAAGAACCGTACATTCCAACAGTGAATTTCTTTCCCCGATGGAGGGCAGAGGCCACGAGGCTCAAGATCAATTCCAAGGCCCCCATTTATACACTACCCAGTATTGCAAGCTATGTTGGAGGCGATATCGTTGCAGGGGTTTTAGCCTCTAAGATGCATAGAAAAAGTGAGATAGCCCTCTTTATGGATATCGGTACAAACGGAGAAATTGTAGTAGGAAATAGCGAATGGCTTGTGACTGCTGCATGTTCTGCAGGCCCATGTTTTGAGGGAAGTGGCATAAGCCATGGAATGAGGGCGACAGAAGGGGCTGTTGAGTCGGTAACTATTGATCCTAAGACACTTGAACCAACACTCCGAGTTATAGGTGATACAAAGGCAATGGGCATATGCGGCTCCGGCATGATTGATGCCATAGCAGAGATGTTCCTGAAGGGAGTCATAGACAGAAAGGGCAAATTTATTACGGGGCTGAAGACAGACAGGATAAAGGAGGGATTCGAGGGACCAGAGTTCCTCTTTTTCAGAGATGACAGCAGAGAGGTGGTTCTCACAGAGGTTGATATTGAAAATATCCTGAGGGCAAAGGCTGCAATCTATGCTGGAGTGTCTCTCCTTTTAAAGGAGGTTGGTTTTGGACTCGATGCCATCGAAAGGGTTTATATCGCAGGTGGTTTCGGAAACTATATTGATATTGACAAAGCCATTATCTTAGGGATGTTACCCGACCTTCCGAGAGAAAAGTTCTTTTTCCTTGGAAATGCCTCGATCACAGGGGCATATCTATGCCTTCTCTCCAATGAACTTCGGCAAGAGGCAGGTATCATTGCTTCAAAAATGACATATATAGAGCTTTCCATATCCAGAGGTTTTATGGATGAATATATGTCTGCCCTCTTCCTTCCACATACCCATCTGAGGCTCTTCCCCTCAGTAAAGGACTTGTTGTCCAGTAAGTAGTTCAACTGTAAAAATCTTGCAGAGAGCTAAGAGCAAAGTGCATAGAGCAGAGACCAAAAGGCTAAAAACCCAAAAGTATGCAAGCTCCATGCTAAACGCTTTTTAGTGTACTGGCCCTGAAGAAAGTAGCAGCTCTACTTCTTGTTTAATTACTGAAGTAGGAATGCTCCCTTGGATCTTAAGCGCTCCGTTTATTAAGACAACGGGGGTATTTATAACACCTAATTGTAAAAGCTCTCTTACCTCTTCAAACCCTTCTTCCCCATCCATAAACAGGTCTATATATTCCACAAAGACGACAGAGGGATAGAAATAGTTCATTTCCTTCTTGAGTTCTTCGGTAAGTTGTTTGTTTGTTACAGAGGGTTCAAACCCATCTCCATTGAAGAGAATTTCCTCTAACGGATTATCCAGTATCTGGATATGAACTCTTTGAAGCATTCTTATTACCCTTCCTATTGAACCTTTAAAATTGAGCTGCTGTATGTATTATTTACTAACGGTAACCAGCACATTATCTATGAGTCTTGTATTCCCAATCCTTAATGCAACTGCAAGAAGTACATCGCCTTTTATTTCGGAAACCTCTGCCATGGTCTCAGGGTCATACACGCCTGCATAATCAACCGATGATACCTCGGGTTCTCTCAGGATTATCTCATGCATGAACCCTTTAATAAACGTTCCGTCTGTTACTTCGGACTTTATCAAATCTGAGGCCTCTTTAAGACATCTATATATGACAGTTGCTGCTTTCCACTGTTCTGTATTAAGATAGGCGTTTCTTGAGCTCATCGCAAGACCATCCTGCTCCCTTATGGTTGGACAGACAACAACATCAACATCAATGTTAAGGTCTTTTACGAGCTGCTTTATTATACTACTCTGCTGAAAATCCTTCTGGCCGAAATACGCCCTTGTCGGTTTTACAATATTCAGGAGCTTGGCTACGACTGTTGCTACACCTCTGTAATGGCCTGGCCTGAAAGCGCCACAGAGCCTTTCTGAAATCTTCCCTACCTCCACGTAGGTCAAAAACCTCTCATGATACATCGAAGATATCTCGGGCATGAAGATGATATCTACCTTTTCTCTTTGTAGCTTCTCCGTATCACCCTCGATGTCCCTTGGATATTGCTTAAAGTCCTCTGAAGGTCCAAACTGGATTGGATTTACAAAGATACTAACAACAGTTATATCATTTCCCTGTTTTGCGCTCCTTACAAGGCTGAGATGCCCTTCATGAAGGGCACCCATTGTCGGTACAAAACCTATTGTCTTACCCTCTTTAAGACATTCTTTTGATGTCTCCTGCATAATCTTCGGTATCCTGATTATTTCCATAGGGAAATCTCATTCAACAACTCATCGAGAAGGTCCTTCTCTTTTATCTTTTTAATGACTTTCCCATTCTTAAAAAGAATTCCCATCCCCTTACCGCCTGCTATGCCGAGATCAGCCTCTCTCGCCTCTCCGGGTCCATTAACAACACAACCCATAACGGCAATCTTCATTGGTTTATCAATCGCTCTGAGTCTGTATTCAACCTCTGTCGCGAGTCCCCTCAGGTCAATTCTGCATCTGCCACAGGTAGGGCAGGATATAATCTCTATACCTTTCTTTCTGAGGTCAAGGGACTTTAATATCTCATAAGCAACGCGAACCTCCTCTTCTGGCTCTGCGGTAAGGGATACCCTTATCGTGTCTCCTATCCCCCCTGAAAGTAATATGCCGCATCCCACAGAACTCTTTATAATCCCTGTGGATGGAGGCCCGGCCTCTGATATCCCTATATGAAGTGGATAATCATAATTTTCCGAAAATAACCGATATGCCTCGACAGTGGTAGGAACATCTGAACATTTCAGTGAAACTTTCAGATGAGTAAAATCCAATTCCTCGAGTATCTGTATATGTCTTTCTGCACTCTCAACAAGGGCCTCTGGCTTTGGATGTCCATATTTTTTGAGGAGCTCCTTCTCGAGGGATCCGGCATTTACCCCAATTCTCATAGGTATTTCTTTGTCTTTTGCAGCAGTAACGACCTCTTTTACCTTCCACTTAGCACCTATATTCCCAGGGTTTATTCTCAGTCCATCAACCCCCTGCTTTATTGCCTCGAGGGCGAGTCTCCAGTCAAAGTGTATATCTGCTATCATCGGAATCGTAATAGATTTTTTAATGATGCCGAGTACCTTGGCTGCCTCCATATTAGGCACTGCAAGCCTTATAATCTCACACCCTTTGGACTCAAGAGATTTTATCTGTTGTACCGTTGCCTTCACGTCCATGGTATCTGTCTTTGTCATGGACTGGACAACAATGGGGTTTCCACCTCCAACAGGCACCTTGCCCACATAAATTGTCCTCGTCTTTCTACGAGCTCCTATTAACTTTTGCTTTGTTTTCTTCATTTTTCTTTTTCCGATATGACTCCACAGCAGCCTGGTGTTCCCCAGGTGTAACAGAAAAGCTGTGTGTACCATCATTATTAGAGACAAAGAACATATAAGGGACCTTTGCAGGATAAAGCGCTGCAATAATCGCTTTGATTCCAGGCGATGCAATAGGGCCGGGTGGGAGACCTCTGATGACATAGGTGTTATAGGGAGTTCTCCTTCGCAGATCTCTTTCGGTTATTTTCTCTCTAAAACTTTTTATTCCATAAATCGATGTAGGATCTGCTTGAAGCGGAATACCTTTCCTGAGCCTGTTATGGTATACCGCGGATACCAGGGGTCTTTCTTCATCCGTTTCAGCCTCTTTCTCGATAATTGATGCAAGGGTAAGCACCTCTCTTTCTGAGAGACCAAGTTCTGATGCCCTTGCCCTCAGTTCTCCTGAATATTTTTCTCGCAGCCTGATGATCATCATCCCTATTGCATCTTGCGGATCCATACCTTTAGGGACCTTATACGTATCGGGAAAAATGTAGCCTTCAACTGAGGGAGCATCAATCTCATGCGACGTGAGGAATTCCTTATTTGACGAAATCTCCACGAAATCCTCCTTGCAGATAATATTTTTTTCTGAAAGTTTTTCTCTTATCTCCCTGAGTGAATCTCCTTCAACTATTGTTATTTCATACTCTATTATCTGTCCATTCTTCAGCATTCTGAAAATGTCGAAGGGACTTATTGAACCATGGATGGAATAGTATCCAGCCTTTATCTTTCTATCCATACCGCTTATTCTGCCAATAACGATAAAGAGGTTTTTGTCTCGTACAAGTCCTTGTTTTGAAAGGATTTCAACAGCCTGCTTGAAGTTGGTACCTTTTGGTATCTCAATCTCTATACTTTTGTTGCCAATGGGAAGGTGAACAAAGAAATCTGCAGCCACATAGATTGCGCATAAGATAATACTGATGACTAAGATAATACTGATGTCTCTTTTCATCTTTTTAGCATGCCAAAATCAACAACTCATAGTCAATTAACGGCTTTTCTGAGAGTAGCAAATCTGCCCTTTATTCCCCTCCGTTAACCCCACCAAACCTCCCCTTGGCAAGGGGGAAATAAGAGGGGTTTAGGGGAGGCAAAGGACAGTAAAGCATTGAATAATCAGCACTTAAAGATTTAGAATTAACCCTGATGAAGATTCTGAAGGGCAGAAAGGATATCGAGGCTTTCTTGAAGCTTCTCATGGAGCGTGCGTCAGGAGGCAGTCGGGAGATTGAACAGAAAGTCAAGGCAATACTCGATGACGTAAGGAGAAATGGTGACAGGGCTCTCTTGAAATATACAAAGACCTTTGATTCCCTTACACCAAAAAGCTTGGGAATAACTCCTGGTGAGATCAAAAAACATGCGAAGAAGGCCAATAAAGATGTGGTAGGGGCATTAAAAATCTCGGCAAAGAGGATAAAGGCATTCCATGAGATGCAGAAAGAGGGATCGTGGTCATTCTCCGAGAAAGGAAACCTCCTTGGGCAGGTGATACGACCTCTTGAAAGGGTGGGTGTATATGTGCCAGGTGGCAAGGCATCTTATCCATCCACTGTTTTGATGAATGTTATCCCTGCACAGGTTGCAGGTGTAAAAGAAATAGCACTCTGTGTGCCAACGCCGAAAGGAGAGATAAACCCTTATGTCATGGCTGCAATAGATCTGCTCGGTCTTAGAGAGGTTTACAGGATCGGAGGTGCCCAGGCAATTGGAGCAATGGCTTACGGAACAGATGCGATAAAAAAGGTTGACAAGATCGTGGGTCCCGGAAATATCTATGTGGCTATGGCAAAGAAGATGGTATTTGGAGAGGTTGACATAGACATGATTGCAGGACCAAGCGAGATACTGATTATTGCAGATGATACAGCAAACCCGACATTTGTTGCTGCTGATTTACTTGGGCAGGCAGAACATGATGAGCTTGCATCATCCATTTTAATTACGAACTCCAGGAGGCTGGCAGATAAGGTCAGTAAAGAACTCGAGAGACAACTCCCTGACCTCAGAAGAAAAGAAATTGCCAGAAAATCTCTTGATACCTATGGGGCTTTAATCATCACAAAGGATATAAAAGATGCTGTAGCACTCTTAAATTCTATTGCACCTGAGCATCTTGAGATCATGACGGAAAAGCCAATGGATCTCTTGCCCATGATTAAAAATGCTGGGGCCATATTCCTTGGAGAGTGGACACCCGAGGCCTTAGGTGATTATTCAGCAGGTCCAAACCATACCCTCCCCACGGGTGGAACAGCCCGGTTTTCATCACCCCTCGGAGTTTATGATTTTGTCAAACGCTCAAGCCTCTTGAGTTTCACGAAAGACGGATTCCTGGAACTCGCAAAGACGGTCAAAACAATTGCAGTGGCTGAAGGCTTAGAGGCTCATGGGAAGAGTGTAACGGTTAGAGAAGACTATAAGACTGAGAAGATATCTTAACCCAAACATTCGGCCAGAGTTAGTATATCCGAAAAACTTTAGATATAACCCCTAAAATAAGGAGATATCCGAACCTACGTTCGGATAATTTCGGATGTGAATGAGTTATCTGAAATATCCCGCATGGGGGAAAGGTAAAAATATGACAGAATTCGGGAAATCTCAATGGGTAAAAGCAGAGTTCACCCAAGAATACAGGGATAGCGCGGATATTTATATCGTTGAACGAAGAAGACTATTTGAGATTTTGAAGTCTTTTTATAAACATTTTGTCGCCAGCAAATCGGGGAACAATATCCTTGACCTTGGATGTGGTGATGGGATTGTTATCCATGAGCTTTTGAAAATTGATGATTCAATAGTCGCAACCCTTATTGATGGTTCAGAGGATATGTTGAAAAAAGCGGCAGAACGTTTGAAAGGCTTTAAAAATGTTCATATTTTAAAAGCGTGCTTACAGGAGATTCTGGATAATAAAATTGCACTTCAGAACTTTAATTTTATAGTCTCTTCACTGACAATACATCATTTGTCCATGCAAGAGAAAATAGCTTTATTTAGAACCATCTATTCTCATCTGAATGTTGAGGGGTATTTTCTCAATATTGATGTCATCCTTGCCCCAACAGAAATGCTTGAGCATTGGTATCTTTCGCTATGGAGAGACTGGATTGCAGAAAGAAAAACTATTTTGGGAATAGAAGGTAATTATTATGATGACATTATCCAAAGATATAAAGACAATACGGATAACAAACCAGATACCTTAGATGAACAGC
>JBGQMP010000081.1:0-6635 GCA_041500685.1 Thermodesulfovibrionia bacterium
CGGGATAAACTCCAGCAGAAAATAAATAGAGGAGATAATAAAACATGAAAAAAAAGATTGCCATAGTCTTCATTGTGATTTTGCTTTTCACGTCTGTCAGCGCGCCCTTGACCGTTTTTGCTGTCTCCTATCCGCCCCCCTTATACCATCGCCAGGACAGGGGCGAAACGGTCATGAAGGTCGGCCAGATAGTGTACCTTTTTCATAGCGGCACAGATGACGTAAAGAAGACCATTCATGCCAACGACATCCTTACCGTTTACAGAATAAACCCATCATGCGAAGTAAATCCGGTAGGAATAATTAAGGTATTATCCTATATCGGAGAAACCTATATTAAGGCTGAAGTCCTTGAAGGAGAGATCAGACCTGACGACATTGCGAAAAAGGGAAATGTTTCATGCCTTGTAATCTCGGCAAGTATGTGTAATCCTTAGTCAATTTACTTGCGTTTCTAAAAAGTGTGAAAATACAAATAAGTTTGGAGTCAAAGAATGGAAGAACGACGGCCCAGCCCTGATGTACTTTTAGCTCAGGCACAAAAAGAAGAGGAACGTGCGCGTCGGGGCAAATTGAAAATCTTTTTCGGCGCTGCGCCCGGGGTGGGTAAAACCTATGCCATGCTGGAAGCAGCCCATCAGAAGCAGTCTGAAGGGATCGATGTGACAGTGGGATTTGCAGAGACCCATGGCCGTTCTGAAACCGAAGCACTTCTTGAGGGACTGGAAATTCTTCCCCGCCTTTCGATTGAATACAGAGGTGCCACTCTCTCGGAATTCGATCTTGATGAAGCGTTACTCCGCAAACCAGTAATCATCTTAATAGACGAGTTGGCACATACAAATGTACCAGAGTTACGACACAAGAAGCGCTGGCAGGATGTCTTTGAGCTTCTTGATGAAGGAATAAATGTCTACACCACGCTGAATGTGCAGCATTTGGAAAGCTTGAATGATGTTGTCGCACAGATTACAGGGATAGTCGTCAGGGAGACCTTGCCCGATTCTGTTCTTGACCGTGCTGACGAAATAGAACTCATAGACCTTCCTCCTGAAGAACTCTTGCAGAGGCTTAAAGAAGGCAAGGTGTATGTAGCTGACTTGGCTGAACATGCAAGAGAAAATTTCTTTCGCAAGGGTAATTTGCTTGCTTTGAGAGAGCTTGCCCTGCGCCGTACTGCTGAAAGGGTGGATGCGCAGATGCGAGACTACCGGCGCATCAAAGGAGTAAGAGAGGTTTGGCCGGCTGCTGAACGGATCATGGTCTGCGCAGGTACAAACCCTCGTTCAGTCAGACTGATTCGAGCAGCCAAGCGTATGGCTGCCGGCCTCAGAGCAGACTGGATTACTGTCTATGTCGAGGCTCCGACAGCAGTGAAACCTTCTGAAAGCGATCTCAGGCAGCTTGCTGAACATATGCGCCTGGCCGAAAGTCTCGGAGCAGAAACTGTTACTCTCTCCGGACTTAAGGCGAGCGAGGAAATTTTGAATTACGCCCGTACCCGTAATGTCACCAAGATCATAATAGGCAAGCCTACCCATCCCCGCTGGAAAGATAAAATTATCGGTTCTTTGCTCGATGAGGTAGTGCGCGGTAGCGGCGATATTGATGTCTATGTCATATCAGGTGATACGGGTAAAGCCATACCGAAGCCCGCAGTTAAGCCTGTATCTCGCAAGTCGAATATGAGGGAGTGGCTTCTCAGCGTTGCAATTGTTGCTGCCTGCACTGCCATTTCCGCCTTAATGTTTTCCTATTTCAGTCTCGTTGATCTTGCAATGGTATATCTTCTCGGTATTATGATAGTGGCGAGTCGCACTGGCAAGGGACCGTCTCTTCTGGCAACTTTGCTTAGCGTTGCCTCTTTCGATTTCTTTTTTGTTCCTCCTTATTATACCTTTGCAGTCAGCCATGTAAGTTACTTTGTCACCTTTATCGTTATGTTTATTGTTGCTTTTGTCATCAGCAGACTGACATTGCGGGTGCGTGGACAAGCGAATGCTGCACGGCTGAGGGAAAAAAGGACATCATCTCTTCATAACCTGAGCAAGGAACTTGTACACGAGCGAGGAATAAAAAACTTAAGCGCAATTGCAATAAAACATATTAACGAAGTATTTTCGAGTGAGGTTGTCGTATTATTGCCTGATGAGAAAGGAAATCTCTCAGTATCAAGTACGGAGACCGAAACGTTTGCCCTTGACCAGAGGGAATTGAGTGTTGCTCAGTGGACGTTCGACCACCGTCAGCAAGCTGGACGAGGAACCGATACTTTACCTGGAGCAAAAGCACTGTACCTACCTCTTATCACCTCATTGCGAACAGTAGGTGTGCTTGGTATCCTGCCTAAAGACTCTGCTGGGATATTCGATCAGGAACAAATCCATATTCTGGAGAGCTTTGCAAACCAGACTGCTATGGCGATAGAGAGGGCTCTTCTTTCTGAAGAGACACAGGCAGCTCTCCTTAAAGCAGAAACTGAAACTCTGCGCAACCTTCTACTCAGTTCTGTTTCTCACGATTTGCGCACTCCGTTAGCAGCAATCACAGGAGCCGCTTCTACACTGCTTCAGCAGGGCATCAGCTTAGACAGAAACAGCAAGCAGGAACTTATAACTACAATTTACGAGGAAGCAGAGCATCTGAATGCTATTATACGCAATATCCTTGACATGACCCGCCTGGAGTCAGGTGCAATAACTGTTAAGAAGGAATGGCAGTCTCCTGAAGAAATCATTGGAGCTGTCCTCAATCGCTTTTCTGAAAAACTCAAAGATCATCCTATCTCTACCAATCTTCCATCTGACTTGCCTCTTGTTCCTTTTGATCCTCTTCTCATCGAGCAGGTTCTGATGAATCTCCTGGACAATGCAGTAAAATACACACCACTGGGGACCCCCTTGGATCTTTATGCATCGATTAAAGGGGACAACTTACAGATAGAGCTTGCAGATCGTGGGCCTGGTATTACATCTGGAGAGGAAAAGAGGATCTTTGAAAAATTCGTACGCGGTTCTGTCTCCAGAGGCGGAATTGGTTTAGGGCTGACTATATGCAAGGCGATAATTGATGCCCATGGAGGAAGTATCTGGGCTGAAAACCGGCCAGGAGGCGGTGCGGTATTTCGCTTTACTCTGCCTATCACTGGAAAACCAGAATTGCTTGAAATGGAGGATATCTGAATAACAATGGACTTTATCTCATGATATCACCTATCCGTCATGCCCGCAGGCCGTAAGCGGGCATCCAGGCTTTCTGGACGCCCCGGTCAAGCCGTGGAATAACTATTATGAAACTATTAAATAGAAATGTCGAAAGATAAAGGACTCATTCTTCTAATCGAAGATGATACCCAGATGCAGCGCTTATTGCGTATAATCCTGCAGGGTCACGGATACAGTCTTGTTGAATCTGCAACCGGACAAGAAGGTCTTATGCAGGCCGCTACACGTGCGCCAGATATAGTATTGCTTGATCTGGGACTGCCTGATATTGATGGGTTGGAAGTGACCAGAAGACTTCGAGAGTGGAGTGATGTTCCAATAATCGTGATTTCTGCACGTGAACAGGAACAAGACAAGATCAAAGCGCTCGATGCAGGAGCTGATGATTATTTGACGAAACCTTTTGGTGCAGGGGAGCTCATGGCCCGGATTCGTGTTGCCATGCGTCATAAGGCGATTCGAGAAGCCGGGCAACAAGAGTCTGTTTTTATTCTTGAAAATCTTCGGGTCGATCTTGCACGCAGACAAGTTTTTTTGAATGAGGAAGAAGTTCATCTGACACCCATAGAATATAAACTTCTGACTGTGCTAATCAAAAATGCTGGAAAAGTTCTTACCCATAGACAGCTACTAAAAGAGGTATGGGGGCCATCTTATCTGACGGAGACCCAATATTTACGAGTCTATATGACACAGCTACGTCATAAGCTGGAAGCAGATCCTGCAAGACCTCGTTTCTTGATAAACGAGCCTGGTATTGGATATAGGTTAAAGCTTGATCTAGAAGAAAAATCGCCTGAATGAATACCAAAGTACAACGAATTCTAACTCAACATAATCTGCAGGAGTATCACAAGTGAAAGTTACCTGAAGAGGCATATTATTTCCTTAAATCTCATCTCCTGTGGCTTTACCACATGGTAAAGCTGAAAGTATGGCATACCTTCAAAAATTAGCTTCTTCTTAAACATCCTCCTTTAAAATCACCTGGTCTTATCTCTATGATATCATTGGCAAGAGAAATACCAGTAGCTTTGGTCAAGGCTATTTCTATCATTTTTGCGTCGCCCTTTCTTAATTCTCGAGTTCTGCATCCTTTTGATTCTTTGCATGTCATTTTTTACATGCTCTATGACCTCACCCTGAAATTGTTCAATATTGAGCAACATTGACAGGGAAATTTATAAACTGTTAAAATTAGCACTAAGTCTTAAAGAAAATTTCCAAAAAGAGAGGAGGGGTTTATGGATGCCCGTTGTAAGGGTTCCTGAGAGTGAGTCCTTTGAAAATGCACTTAAAAGGTTCACAAAACAGTGTGAAAGAGAAGGAATCCTCTCCGAGATAAAGAAAAGAGAGCACTACGAAAAACCGAGTGTGAAGAAGAAGAAAAAGGCTCTCGCTGCTCGGAAGAAAGCCTTCAGAAGAACAAAGCTGGCGGCAAGGTAACGTCTCTTCAGCAGAGACTAGAAGACGATTTAAAGGTAGCGATAAAAGAAGCTTCTGCTGAGGGTGTTAAGGATATCGGTAAGGTTATGCGTATCCCTCATGCCCCGATTGAAAGGTGCTGCTGATGGAAAGGTTGTAAATCAACGGGTAACGGAACTATTACAAAAGACATGAAACTAAGAGATATTTACAGTAAGGCAATTGAAACTGGTATAAATAAGGATCCTCGGGGAAGGGATATTGTCCTGAAGGACCTGGAACAGAAGAAAAAATTGTTCGATGAACTGAAACCAGATGAGAAAGACTTTTTCGACATGGAATCTCTCCGGAATCCTTACGCTGATTCAAGGATTCTCTATGGGACTGGTGATGAAGAAATCAGGAGTACCCTTGTCGGTATAGATATTGAAGTCGGTGAGATACTGCTCGCTGACAGCCTGCGGTCAAAGGGAAGGCAGGTTGACCTCCTCCTTTCTCATCACCCTGAAGGAAGAGCATATGCAAACCTTTACGCCGTTATGCATATGCAATCAGATATACTGAACAGATTTGGAGTCCCCATCAATATTGCAGAAGGGCTCATGGATGAAAGGATAAAAGAAGTAGAAAGAAGGCTCCTGCCGGTTAACCATGCAAGAGCGGTCGATGCAGCAAGGCTTCTTGGTATTCCCTTCCTCTGTCTTCATACACCTGCTGATAACATGGTTGCGAGTTATCTCCAGAGACTTTTCGATGAAATGAAACCCTATATAGTGGATGATGTGATCAAAATACTCAAAGGCATACCCGAGTATCGAGAGGCAGGGTTGAACAGTGTAGGCCCAAAGATCTTTCTTGGCTCAAAGAACAGAAAGGCAGGAAAAATCTTTGTTGATATGACAGGTGGCACAGAAGGGGCAAAAGAGATATTTGAAAGCCTCACAACAAGTGGAGTAAACACCATAGTAGCAATGCACCTGAGTGAGGAACACCGGAAAGAGGCAGAAAAAAACCACCTGAATGTCATCATTGCTGGACATATCTCAAGCGATAATCTTGGCCTTAACCTCCTTTTGGATGAGATTACAAGAGGTGATTCATTAGGGATTTTAGAATGCTCTGGATTTAAGAGATTCAGTCGATGAGTCTTAGAGCAGGCTGAATGAAGTTTGAAAGGCTGCTTGAAGAAATAAAGTCTAAGATAGACATCGTTGATTTCATATCCGATTATGTCCAGTTAAAAAAATTGGGTCAAAACTACAAAGCTCTCTGTCCCTTTCATTCTGAAAAAACTCCTTCCTTTATGGTAAGCCAATCAAAACAGATATTCCACTGTTTTGGATGTGGGATCGGCGGTGATGTCGTCAGCTTTTTGATGAAACATGAGAACCTCTCTTTCAATGAAGCACTACGGCTTATTGCGAAAAAGGCAGGTATCAAATTTACCGACTTTAAGTTTGACAAGGATTTTTTCGAGAAGCGCGATAGGATACTCCACATAAACAAAGAGGCAAGGAAATTTTTTATAAAGAATCTTAACGGATCAGAGGTAGCTAAGGCATATTTAAAAAATAGAGGGATTGAAGAGGAATCCCTCCGCAGTTTCTCCATAGGATATGCTACTCATGAAAAAGATGGTCTTATAAAATATCTAAGGAATTTAAGTTATAGCGATTCCCTGATAAAGGATGCAGGACTTGCTGTATCTGATGAAAGGGGCTTCAGAGATGTGTTCAGGGGACGTATTATTTTCCCCATATTTAATTATCAAGGTGATGTTATTGCCTTCGGTGGCAGAGTTACGGACAATTCTCTGCCGAAATACCTTAATACTCCTGAGACGGAGGTATTCAAGAAAGGTGAAGCACTTTTTGCTTTGAACCTCGCAAAAGAAGAGATAAGAAAAAAAGAATATGCCATTATTGTTGAAGGATACCTTGATGCGATCGTATGCCACCAGTTTGGTTTTAAAAACACAGTTGCACC
>JBGQMP010000082.1:0-6610 GCA_041500685.1 Thermodesulfovibrionia bacterium
GGCAGACCACATGGGAGGGCTTTAAGGTGTCGATGGCAGGGCTTTTTCAACACATCTGCCTCCTCAAACGAATAAAATTTATGCAACTGGTGGGTTTATTCTTCTTTGAACCCTTTTTGAACGCGACGTATCCTTCTTGCAAGCTCACGAACTGCATCGGTAAGGGACATACCTTTTCCTATTAATTCTTTGACAAACTCTGCCTTTGCCAGTTCACCTATCACATACTCAGTAGGTCCTGTTACCTCACAGATATTTGCTCCTTCCTGAAGCTGCTGTTTTATACAGCCTTCAATCTCCTCTGGGGTAAATTTTTTTGCCAGCTCCCTTATTTCTTTTATGTCTATATCCTGCCTCTCCATAAACACACCCTAAAATTTCCAGTGCATTTAATAAATTAATAATCTATTCCCTTCTGGGGCTCTATCCTCTGCCTGTAAGCGTGCTTTATTTCTTTCACTTCCGAGACAGTATGGGCCCTTTCGATAATTTCTGGATGCGCATCTCTTCCTGTCAGGATCAGGTGCATCAGCGGAGGTTTATGTTCTACCAAATCCAGCACCTGAACAAGGTCAACAAGCTTTAGTTTAAGGGCATTGTTAATTTCATCAAGGATTAAAATATCATAATCCCCGGAAAGCATTTTTTCTTTTGCAAGCTTAATTGCTTCTTGGGCGTTTGCTCTGTGTTCTTCATGGGGGAAGGGGTTACCATAAATGCCGCAGAATCCTTTGCCCGTAAGGTAAAGCTCAACATTTGGAGCAAGCCTCTTAACACCATCGAGTTCTCCGGAATACATATCGCCTTTCATAAAGTTTATTATACAAACCCTCATGCCATGCCCTACTGCCCTGAGCGCCATGCCCAAAGCTGCGGTGGTCTTTCCCTTTCCGTGACCTGTTAAAACGACGATAAGGCCGACTCTCTTCTTCGGTTCAAACCTCTCGAGTTTTTCCTCTTCCATAAATTTCCCTTCCTTTGCAATATAATAACTCCTTTAGGGAATATGTTTAAATATTTAAATGGAAATTAACCTATTTGTCATTCTGAACTCGTTTCAGAATCTAATAGCTTCAAGTAGTTATAACCTTGGAGATCCCGAAACAAGTTCGGGATGACAATTGCCGGACAGCCTGTAAGAACAGGGGATTATCGAGTTTAAAGGAGGATTGAAAGCTATGGACAGAGAGAAGATAATTCTTCATGGATTATTGAGCATCTTAATCATTTTCATGTTTGCCATAGCATCATGCGCACCCAGGGAGGTCAAACCCCCGCCGAAACCGGCAAAGATAGCCCTCGTACTGGGTGCAGGAGCATCGAAGGGATTTGCCCATATAGGAGTTCTCAAGGTTCTGGAGTCAAATAAAATCCCAATTCATATGATAGTCGGGACAAGTGCGGGAAGTTTTGTTGGAAGCCTCTATGCCTATGGCTACAATGCCTTTCAACTCCAGAAGATGTCCTTTTCCATAGAGAGAGGAGATATTATAGATCTTACCATTCCTGATAATGGATTCATTAAAGGGGAGAAACTTGAGGAATACATCAATGAAAAATTGAAGAATACCCCGATAGAGAAATTGAGGATCCCCTTTTATGCCATTGCAACGGACATAGAGAATGGCCAGGAGGTCGTTTTTGGAAGAGGAAACACAGGCACAGCGGTGCGGGCCAGTTGCTCAATACCGGGCATCTTCAGACCTGTGAAAATCTCAGACAGGATTTACGTAGACGGCGGTGTCGTGAGTCCTGTGGCCGTGGATGCTGCAAAAAAACTCGGCGCGGATTTTGTCATTGCCGTAGACATCTCCTCAGATGTTGAGGGTAGGCCTCCTGAGAGTACAATAGAAACCATATTGCAATCCATAAGTATTATGTACTCCAAGCTTTCATCCATACAGATTTCTAAGGCAGATATTGTAATACGGCCAAAAGTGGGTTATATCGGTTCAAGTGATTTTTCAAAAAGACATGAAGCCGTTCTTGAGGGAGAAAAGGCTGCACTTGAGGCACTGCCTGATATAAATAATCTCATAAGCAGACTACAACAGGAAGGAAGGTTGTAATAAGCAGAGGAATTTAGCCCATATTACTCACAAATTCAGTGGAGGATATAGTATTTGAGCGGATTGTCGAAGCGACCCTCGGAGGTCGATACGACCGAGAATGAGCGAAAATACTATATCCTCCCGTGTGTTTAAAACCTATGAGATAAATGGGTTAGCTGCTCTTCTTCTCGATTATTCTCAACAGCTCATCATAAGAGATCTTTTTGACTCCAAGGGCCTCTGCTTTCTGGAGTTTAGAGCCGGGATCTTCTCCTGCTATAAGATAATCGGTACTCTTAGAGACCAAGGAAGCAGCATGACCACCGAGACTTTCTACCATATCCTCCACTTCTTGCCTCGGCTTTGGTAACGTACCGGTTATGACGAAAGTGAGACCTTCAAGAGGTTGTTTCTCTTTTTTTTTCATCTCAAAATCAGGATTCGTTATTCGAAGCCCAAGTGATTTCAGGGTTTTGAGGGTTCTCAGATTTTCAGGATCATTGTAGAAGTCTGATATCGAGCGGGCAATCTTTTCACCCATCTGCCTGATCTCCATAATCTTCTCAGGAAGAACATTGTAGAGATCGTCAAGCCTCCCAAAGTTCTTTGCAAGGAGCTTTGCTGCATACTCACCAACATGTAAAATACCGAGGGCATAAAAAAATCTGGAAAGTGTAGTTTTTTTACTCCTTTCGATTGCATCGATGAGATTCTGTGCTGACTTTTCTGCAAACCTCGGAAGATCAAGAAGATTTTCTTTTTTCAATTTGTAAATATCTACGAAGTGGCTGACGAGACCTTTTGAGTAGAGGAGTTCCACTTTCTTTTCACCGAGTCCTTCAATATCCATGGCACCCCGTGAGGCAAAGTGTCTTATCCGTTCCTGAACCTGGGCAGGACAGTTAAGGCCAATACACCTGACGGCCACTTCACCTTCTTCCCTCACTACCTTGGAACTACACACAGGGCATTTATCCGGAATGGGGAAGGGCTTCTCCTTTCCGGTCCTCTTCTCTTTGATTACCATCATAACATGGGGTATAACCTCTCCTGCCCTCTCAACAACAACGGTATCTCCCACCTTTATATCCTTCCTCTTCATCTCATTCCAGTTATGCAAAGTGGAACGGGATACGGTTACTCCGCCAATCCTCACGGGCTCTAACATTGCAATAGGGGTAATGACGCCTGTTCTGCCAACGCTTGGCATTATCTCCTTTATTTTTGTGGTACCCTGATGTGCCGGGAATTTATAAGCAACAGCCCAGCGAGGCTCCCTTGTCTTTACACCCAATATCCTTTGCAATGCAAAGTCATTGACCTTTATAACAGAACCATCGGTCTCAAATAGAAAGGATCTCCTTTTTTCTTCTATCTCTTCAATGACATCTATTACTTTATTCATTCCCTTAACAAGCTTCACGACTGAAGGAATGGGAAATCTTACCTGCTCAAGCCATTTAATGAATTCCCACTGATTCCTGAACTCCCTTCCCTTCACTGCCCCTATGCCATAACATGCAAGATGGAGCTTCCGTGCGGCAGTAATTGATGAGTCAAGCTGTCTGACTGAACCGGCAGCAGCATTCCTTGGATTTGCAAAGAGAGGCTCTCCTTTCTGTTCCCTTTCTCTATTCAGTTTCTCAAACTCATCAATATCCATATAGACCTCACCACGAATATCAATCTCCTTGGGGGATTCAGCATCTTCTATCTTTAAGAGTACCGACTTTATGGTCTTGATATTCTGTGTAACATCTTCACCTTCATAGCCATCGCCTCTCGTAGAAGCCCTGTAGAGAAACCCATCCCTGTATGTTAGCTCTATGGCAAGGCCATCATACTTTGGCTCGACGGTGTATTCTATATCCTCTTCAGATTTGAGAAACCTCTTCACCCTCTCATCGAACTCCTTCACCTCATCATATGAAAAGGCATTATCAAGAGATAACATAGGCTCTGTATGTCTAACCTTCCGGAACTTATCTAAGGGAGAGGCCCCTATTCGCTGGGTTGGAGAATCGGGCAGGATATAGTTATACCTCTTTTCGAGTTCTTTTAAAAGAAAATAGAGTTCGTCATACTCTTCGTCTGAGATGACAGGTGAATCCAGAACGTAGTACCGGTAGCAGTGGTAATTGAGCTCTTTGACAAGCTTTTCTATCTCCTTCTTTTTATCTTCAGGTATCTTCTCAGGCATAAAGACTCTTCTCTACTTCCTCAATGAGAAGCCTGAGTGCAGAAAGGGATGCCTCTTCTTTATTCTCTTCTCTATTGCCAGTTAACCTCAACTCCCTTGCAAAGGTCTGCCCTTTTCTACTCACTGCTATATAAATGAGCCCCCTACCCTTTCCTTCGAGAACGTCAGGGCCTAGGTTTCCCGAAGTCGAGAGAGAGTAGTCTGTTCCTGTCAGATACCTTACTTTTTCGGCCATCTCCTTTGCAGTCTCTTCACTCACTATCCCCTGTTTTGAAATGATCTCGGTAGGAATCCCCAAAATCTTCTTCTTGGCCTCTGCTGAATATGAGACGACTCCTGCCTCAAAAAAGTTACTTGCACCAGGGAGGATTGTAATGTAGTGGCTTATAAGCCCACCAGTACACGATTCCGCTACTGAAAGAGTCATGCCCCTTTTCTTGAAAATTTCATGAACCTTCTTTATGACCTCCAAAATCTCTTTGTCCATAATGACCAATGCATGCCTAAGATGTCCATAATTATAGCAAAACTTGTTTCTCAGTAGTTTACGATGGCAATCAAAATTTCGTTCAACTGCCTTCTTTTCATTCCTGAAATGTCTTTATAAGGTAAGTAGATCCCGTTAAAAGATAAATGTGATAGATATTTAGAGAGGGAATGTACCCTTGTAAACTACCACCAGTACGAAGGATAGGGTCTCCATGAGGGGCCCCATGGCCTCCACCAGGGGTCATACCAGTATGGGTAGAAGTAGGGATAAGGATAGGGATAATAATACCCAGGATAATAGTAACCGGGATAATAGTCCTTTCTTTCCTTCCACAGATAGATTTGTACTATCTCAAAAACTGGATAGGTATATTCCATTTCATCTATCTTTCCCGTACGTGTTTCGATAAATTCTCCTGCGAGGGTTATATATCTTCCTTTCTGATAAATAAGAGAATCTAGTGTCCCCCTTTCTTTAGGAAAGATTGCCAGGAATCTCCCATCTGACGGTGGTAATTCCGCGTCTTGCAAATAACCTCTTGAATCAACAGGTATATAGAGAGTCTCGATCTGGGAGCCCTTCTCAGTGATTTTTGTATTAACGATTGACCCACCGAGAATGAAAAGCTTCCCTTTATAAAGATCTGGATTATTTCTCATGTCCGAGAGAGAGAACTCCCTAATGCCTGTCTCCATTATCTCCTGTCTTAATACGGAGGCGCAGGAAGAAAGTAACACAATACCAAGGATTATAAGAAAAAATTTTCTCATACCTTTTTTACACTGTTTGATTTTTACACTATTTGAGGGACATCGGTCAAGTTGAATGGAAGAGTTGGAGGGTTGGGTAGACAAAAATACGAATTAAAGTCATCATTGATAAATCAATGGAAGGAATCGTCATCATCCCTATAGGTAAAATTGATTCAGAGATTCTGAAGGATATTTCTGATGCCCTTAGAAAGGCTTTCCATTGCAACCTACTTTATTCATAAAACAATTGTCGATAATTGCGGGGTTCTTATTTCTTCTCAAGTACGATCTTGTGATTCAAAAGGGATATCTCCTTAATCTCTCCCTCGAAGACCTTCTGTTCTCCAAAGAGGTTTCTAAGGTAGACCTTCCCTCCCTCAGGTCTCATGAGGTCCACGTTCTCTAAATAAAGCTCCTCCTTTCCATCACTGTAAATATAGGCGTTTGCTTCACACATCGTTATCCCCCTTTCCAACCTCATGCCTCACAATCTCTACAATTTTTTCTATCATGTGTGGAAGAGGCTCTTTTTCTGCTCCTATTATATTCACACCTTCCTGATTGAGTGGAAGAAGATATTTTTTTGCCCGTGACAATACAATCGCCTCTGCCATCTTCGGCGTAAGTTCTCCTAACATTGCATTCGAAAGCACTATGCTCAGAGGCCCGATTAAGATATCAGCCCTGTTTGCATTCAGGATAATTGCATTTTCACCGGTTGCGCCCTTATTCGCCCTTGATTTCATCATAGCAGATGTTGCCGTCGCATTCGTTCCCAGTGCTAGGACTTCTATACTGTCTCCGAACTCATCCTTCAGTCTCTTGACAATGAGGCTTCCGATACCGCCACCCTGGCCATCAATCACGGAAATTTTTAGCATACATGAAGTATAAAGGTATCATGCATGATGTGTCAAACCCTTTAAGACCGTAATGTGTTACACGTGATGCGTAATGAGTTGAAGGAAAATACACATTACGCATCACGATTTAAACCCACCAGTTGCATAAATTTTATTCGTTTGAGGAGGCAGATGTGATGAAAAAGCCCTGCCTTCGACACCTTACAGCCCTCCCATGTGGTCTGCCAGCCCTTTCAGGAATACACAAAAGGTGA
>JBGQMP010000083.1:0-6563 GCA_041500685.1 Thermodesulfovibrionia bacterium
CCTTTCAGGAATACACAAAAGGTGAAATCTACGGTCACGTGTATCAGAATAAAATCTTGTCGATTTGCAGGGGTTTTTCAGCATGTCTGCCTTCTTGTTAATGCAACGTTTGGGTAAAGACTAACCACACCCTTTTAGTACCATCGTGGCTTTGAGGCACCACCCTTTTAAGATTCCGCCCTACGCTGCAAATTTGCAGCTTTCAACAGGCCTGTTTGAATGAAACGATATAAAGCTTAAGTTTTAAGTCAAGAATAGTTATAATATCAATCATGATTTTTAGATCCCGATTAAGGCGGATTATCTGAATGGACCCTCAGTTCCTTGAAAAGAAATTTTTAATCCTCCAGGAGATTTCTCATCTCATTACAGCTACAAATGACATCAATGCTTTAGCAAATTTTTTACTCGACCGGGCCATCGATTATACCAACGCTGAAAAGGGCTCCTTGATGTTACTCAATGAGAGAAATGAATTATATATTCTTGCTGCAAGGGGTTTTGACATGCAATTCATTGAAACCTACAGGATCAAATTAGGTGAGGGAATTGCAGGGATGGTTGCCCAGAATCGCACTCCTGTTCTTGTCGAGGATATTGATAGAGATGAAAGGTTTAAACAGAAAAAGAGAGATCGTTATAAGACGAGGTCCTTTATTTCATGTCCCCTTATAAGCAGAGATAAGACGCTTGGTGTAATTAATATTAATGACAAGAAAGATGGCACACCCTTTAGAGAAGACGAGTATAACCTTTTGAAAGTCATTGCAGATCAAGTGGCTATCGCTCTCGAAAATGCCTTTCTCATGAATCAATTACGGGGAAAGGCTGCTGAGCTTGAGGAAATAAACAGAAAACTCATAGAAACCGATGTGGATAAGACAGAGTTTATCACTCGGATTTCCCACGAACTCCGTTCTCCCCTCAATTCAATCAAAGGAGCCATCTATTACCTGCAACAGTCAGGGAAGCTAAAAAGAAATAAACAAAAAGAGTTCTATGATATTATCTTAACGGAGACGACAGGACTGACCTCGATCGTAAATAATCTCCTTGATTTTCTCAGGCTTGAAAATGAAGCGATGGTCATTAAAAAATCTTTGATCAATCTCGAAAGTATCCTCAAGGAGGTAGCAGAAGCAAAGGGACTGAATTCTGTACTCACAAAAAAGAACCTGCTGTTGAAAATCGATATTCAAGAAGGTACATTTAACATTGTGGGAGATAAGATAAGGGTGTCCCAGTTGTTTTTTAATCTAATAGAAGGATTATCATACTTCCTTGATAGTGGCGATACTATAGGGATTAATGTTACAGAAGAAACAGATGACGTTATAAAAGTAGTCTTAACTGCTTCCAAGAAAATCCCAGAGGGAGTTTTATCATTCTTCTTTGATTCAAAATATATTTTTCATGCAGAGCAGTCCGATGAAAAGATAAAGCTTTATCTTGCTAAGAAGGTTGCTGAGAGTCATGGGTGGGGCTTTGATGCAAAAAATATGAACAATAACTTTCTTGTTTCTATCATTATTCCAAAAAGCACAAAAGAGAAGTTAGAAGCAGCCGTTGGCATCACTATGGATATGTTTGTAGAGTTTATATCGGAATTAATGGACCTGAATACATGCTCTTTAATGCTCAGTAATGAGCTAACAGGTGAACTCACCATAAAAAGTGCACGGGGACTGAGCGATGAAATAGTGAAACAGACAAGGATTAAGGTCGGTGACCAAATAGCAGGCTATGTAGCAGTTGAGGGTACTCCTCTCTTGATAGAAGACATAGAAACCGCCTCCCCCTTTAAACGAAGAAGCATTTCTCAATACAATACAAAATCTTTGCTTTCGTTACCTTTGAAAATACAAGACAAAGTGGTAGGAGTATTAAACCTGAATAATAAAAAAAATGCAGACCCCTTCACAAAGAGAGACCTTTATATAGCCACCGTCTTTGGTGAAAGAATCTCATTTTTCCTTGAAAAACTTTACTCAGGGAACTTCAAAGAGGAGGACATAAACCAGATCCTTACCTCTTTTGATAATCTCTTGGATGCCGTGAAGAGCTATCACAAGAAAAAAAGCATCTTTCCGGATTTGGTATTAAGGATTATGGACAAACTCGGGACGGACGAAGATGAGAAGAAAAAGGCCCTCTATGCCTCAATGATCTACGACCTCGGTCTTGTGCTTATCCACGAAAGCATCTTACAGAAAAAGGCCCTTCTCCCGTCTGAAATTCAAGCTCTCAAGGTTCATCCTTATAACACAATCGGCTTGCTCAGAACCTTTGAATTTTCTGAGGATCTCAAGAAGGCAATTTTACACCACCATGAAAGATATGATGGTAAAGGGTATCCAGAAGGTTTAAAAGGAACAACAATCCCTCTTATCTCAAGAGTCCTCTCTGTAGTAGATTCCTATTGTGCAATGATTACAGAGAAACCATATAGGAAGGCTCTCACAAAAGAGGAAGCATTATCAGAGATTAAAGCAGGTTCAGGCTCAATCTATGATCCGGAAGTTGTAAAAGCCTTTGAAGAAGTATTTCAGGAGGCAATGGCATGAAAACAATTGAACTTGCAGGGCGACATATACAAGAGAGTCCTGAAGTACAGAATGAAAAAACATTGAAGAAAATGACACAACAAGGTTTTGATGAGTAGGGCTTGAAGAGGTTTGAAAATCTCAAAATAAACTTTGGAGGACAGAATGAAAAGATTTGTAGTAGCACTTTTTTTTGTTTTTTTATTCTTCTCAGCTAAAATGGTTTTAGCATATGAATACACTCCTGAGCTCTCTCTTTCACTTTCCGAAGAATACAATGATAATATATTCCTTGTCCACACGGATAGAGTTGATGACTTCATAACCTATATTACACCTGGGATAGGTTTATCAATAAGGTCAGTGAACTCTGAGCTTAGACTTGCTTACTCTCCAACCTTCAGTTATTACAAATCTAATGGAGATTTGAATGAAACAGCACACAGTTTTATGGCAAACGGTAATTTCTCACTATCCAATAAATTGAGCCTCACTTTAATGGACAACTTTGTGAAATCCAGTGAGATAAGTGACATCAGAGCTATTTCGAATGTGGGACCTATAACTGCGAGAAGAGAATTAACATACAATACCGTAAGTGGTAATATCTCTTACAAATTAAGGGAAAATCTTACGTATAGATTAGGGGCGTCTTACTTTTTTGCCAACTTTAAGGAGCCAGGCGTTACCGAAGTAAAGGCCTACTCGGGAAACATGGGTCTTGATTATAGGAGCAGTGAAAGGACTACCTTATCAGCTAATGCAATATACACTAAATATGATTTTAGACCAGATAGCGATGCAACAGAACAAGATTATCTGCTCGGAATCACATATAGGCTTACCCAAACATTCACAATCGGAGTTGATGGAGGTGTAGTTGTCACAAAGATTGAGGATACAGGCGAATCAGATACCGGTTTTATTGGTGGAGTAAATCTTACAAAGAAATTTGAGAAAGGGGAGGCTGCCTTATCTTACAGGCAAAGCGTTATAGCAGGAGCCCAGACTGGGGTACCCACTAGAGATCAGACAGTCAGCCTTAGCCTTACAAAGACTCTGACAAATAAGTGGACGGGTTCTCTGTCTGCATCATATAGTAATTACAAATCAATTGAGACAAATGATGTTGATACAGATGAAACCCTTTTCACTGCTGGTTTAACTTATAATTTCACACCTTTGGCAAACCTGAGGCCAAAACTGACTTTATCTTACAGTTATGCCGACTCTGATGATAAGATAACAAACACAAGAGACTATTATAATAATATAGTTTTTCTTACCTTAAGTTTAGGGTATGGCAAGACTTCGAAAAGATGAGGAAATACGAGATAGAGCCCTTTAGAAAGATTGAACTTTTTGCTTCGTTAACAGATGAAGAATTACGCCAGATCAGTGACACATTAGTCGTTAAGCGGTATAGAAAGAACGAGATCATTCTCCAGGAAGAAGACACAAGTGAGTACATGTATATGATTCTGACTGGAAAGGTGAAAGTTGTCCAGACAACAGAAGATGGAAAAGAGATACTCCTTGCTATTCACCAATCAGGTGATTTCTTCGGAGAAATGTCCTTGATTGACGGTAAAACATCCCCCGCTACGGTAATAGCAACAGCAGATTCTACCGCAGCTATTATTTCGAAAAAGGACTTTAATTCATTAATAATATCTCAGAAAAAAGTACTTGACAATCTCCTGCTGATATTGTGCTCTCGACACCGTGAATCCTGGGACAAGATACAGATGTTAAATTACAAGAATGCCTCACACAGGATCAAAATATTATTTCTTATGCTTTCAGACAAGTACGGCGAAAAGACCCAAGAGGGTATAACAATAAATATGAAACTCACCCATCAGGAGATAGCAGAAATGGCAGGTATGACACGTGAGACAGTAACGAGGGTGATTGACAGATGGCAGAGAGACGGAGAGATAAATGTTCTTAAGAACAAATTTATACATCTGAGCACCAATTTTCTATCAGAGGGATTTAAACCTCTCTGATGATTATTATGAGAGAGTAAATTATAGATTATAGTATGTTGAGTGGCGACTTATCGTTTTTTAAAATATGTGACTGAAAACTGGGCCCTCGTTTAAATAGCCCTCATATAAATAATTTAGAAATGTAAGTTTTTAAAATGAGATTAACCATATTTTCCAAATTGGTCGCTGGTTATCTCGCAATATTTATTTTAGTAATTATTGTAAGTATTTATGCCACTGTGCAGTTTCAGAAATTAGAAGATGCAACTGATTCAATTCTCAATATCGATAATCGTATGTTAAGTTATAACAAAAAGCTAATCGACGCCTTACTGTCACAGGTACAACACGAGAGGAAATTCCTCATCATAAAGGATGATACCCTTTATGAGCGGTTTGTTGCGGCTGAGAATGATTTTGACCAATACTTCAATGAACTGGTGTCCGTTTCATATTCTGCTCATGCCAAAAGTTTGCTGGATGCTGTAAAACAGTCTCATCAGCACTACCAATCTTTATTTTATAAGGAGGTAGAATTTTTACGGGCCGGCCACCACTACCCAAAAGACTGGTATACCCAGGAAAAAGAAAAAGCTGTCAATGCAATAATGGAAGGCATGAAAGAATTAAGGACCTACAGTGAGAATAATACCTATGAGAAGATCAAAAAGCTGGGAGAGGCTGGTACCAATGCACGCAAAGTAGCTATCGTTATGACCGCTTTTTCTCTCATTTTTGGAATCACGATCTCAATCTTTATTACAAGGAGCATTACAAAACCTCTTGCAGTTTTGAAGGAAAAGACCAGACAGATAGCTATAGGTAATTATGAAAGTAATTTGAGTCTTTCATCTCCTCCTGAAATAGGTGAGCTAGTGCAGGATTTCAACTTCATGTGTAATAAGCTAAAAGAAATGGACAGAATGAAGTCTGATTTTTTCTCATTAATGTCACATGAACTTCGTACACCTCTTACTTCTATAAAAGAAGGTACAACCCTCCTACTCGAAGGTGTAGGTGGAGAAACCAACGAAAAACAGAAAAGGCTTTTGAGCATTATTGCAGAAGAGAGCAATCGGTTGATTGATCTCGTGAATTCTAGTTTAGACCTGTCAAAGATGGAAGCAGGGATGATGACATATAATTTTGTTAAGGCGGATATAATTCCTTTAATAAGTAAGGCTGTTGTTGAGATAGAACCTATTGCAAAGGCAAAGAATATCAAAACCGAATTAAATATTATGGGTGGAAGGCTGCCGTTTACGAATATGGATACCGAAAGGATACTCCAGGTTTTGAGGAATCTCATAGGGAATGCTGTGAAATTCACGCCTGAAGGCGGTCAGGTGAAAATATCTGCTGGGCATGTAAACGGTAGCCTGGTGGTTTCTGTTTCAGATAAGGGAACCGGAATACCAAAAAAAGATTTAATTACAATCTTTGATAAATTTAAAAGTTCTAAAAATCATAAGGGAACCGGGTTGGGTCTAGCCATTGTTAATAATATTATAACAGCCCACGGAGGCAAGGTATGGGCAGAAAGCAAGCCTGGACAGGGAAGTACATTTACTTTTGTGTTGCCGGCTTAACGTTTCTTTTTTTATTTATTTTTGGCTGCGCAACCTTTTTAGAAAATAAACAGCTTATTCACAGCCAGAGGCTCCTTTCTAAAGGCGATTACGAAGGTGCTCTTGAGGATAATCAGAAGGTTTTATCCGAATATCCTATCAGACACCCAGGAGATGAGGCCCTCTTTAACATGGGCATTATCTATGCCCATTATGGAAATCCCAAAAAAGACTATAAAAAAGCCTCTAGCTTTTTTTGGAGACTCATAAAAGAGTTCCCTCAAAGTCCTCGGTTTGAAGAAGCGAAAATCTGGACAGGAGTACTCAATGTTATTGAGGATACAAAAATGAAAATAGAGAGACAGCAGTCGGCTCATGAATACTTTCTCACCGGCCAGAGGCTCCTTGCTAAAGGGGATTACAAAGGTGCTCTTGAGGAAAACCGGAAAATTTTATCC
>JBGQMP010000084.1:0-6536 GCA_041500685.1 Thermodesulfovibrionia bacterium
AAAGAAAGACTTGTCAATAAACCTCTTGCTTTTACCTTTGGTCTCTCTTTATTTTTTTCTTCGCTTCTTGGAGCACTATTTTCAAAAGAAGCATCAGATAAGTCCCTACTATTCATTTTTGGCGTACTTGCTTTTGTAGCCTCAGTGCTTATGTTCATTCCACGCAGCTACCTGGAGGATGACTTGACTGAGGATAAAGTTGTTTTCCATAAACCCACTGCAGTTTTGACTGGCATTCCCATCGGTTTTCTTCTCGGAATGGTTGGACAGGGAGGCGCCTTTATAATTATCCCGCTCCTTTTGTATGTTTTAAAAATCCCGCTGAGGGTGGCTCTCGGAAGCACGCTTGCAATTGGGCTTTTTTCTGCGACTGCGGGGTTAGCTGGAAAGATTGCTATAGGTCAGGTCCCGTTCTATATGGCTGGTGCGATCCTCCTGGGCGCTATCCCTTCAGCAAGATTAGGCAGTATCGTAAGTAAAAAAACCAAAACACAGATCTTAAGATGGCTCCTGTCTTTGATTATTTCTGCCACAGCAATAAAGGTATGGTATGACATTTTTTAGTCAACAGTAAGCGATTACCACCTTTCAAACAACCGCTTAAGATTCTTTATCTCTTCAGGTAAAGACCTTGCGTACTCAAACTGAAAATCTTTATATGTTTTGATTTCAAGTCCTTTCTCTGATTCTCTTATTTTTGTTGCTCCATCGATGTCTGTCCTGAATATCTTGACACCACATAGAGCATCTAATGTCTCTTGATGAGGGTGGCCAAATGCGTTATCCCGTCCTAAGCTGATCACAGCAACCTCAGGGGAGACTAATTCTAAAAACGGTTTATACGCTGATGTCTTTCCACCATGATGCGGGACCTTGATGACATCACTTTTCAGCCACTCTCCGAGCGAAAGAAGGTCTTCCTCTGCCTCTTCCTCAATATCACCAGGGAAGAGGAAAGAGTTGTTTCTGCCGTTAATTTTTATTACAAGGGAGTCATTATTAGCTTCCACATATTCATTTCCATACATTGTGTAGAATTGGGGGTAGGGATGAAAGACATAAATACTATATCCTTTCCCTTCAATAACATCTCCTCTCTTCAGTGTTCTATGTTTATTTTTCATATTTGACATAGTATTTTCCGGGAAGACAATCCTTCCATTGTCCCACAGTTCTTTTACATGAAATATTTTAACAATATAATCGAATCCACCTGTGTGGTCAGGGTGGATATGGGAAAGGATGATGGTATCAACAGCATCTTTCCCCCTATATTTCAGGTATGAGGACGTTTCCCTGCCACTTCTTCCTGTATCTATCACGATTGTCTTTTGGTCTGGAAGCTCAATAACAGATGAATCTCCCTGACCAACATCAAGATAGGTGATGGTGAGTTCCTTTTTTTCAAAGATTGAAAGAGAGAAATAAATAATTATGGGAACGAAAGGGATTATGAGGGCATATCGTTTTTTTCCTGAAAGAAAATAAAAGAGGAATCCTGCATAAAATAGAAAAACAACTATTACTGGAAAGGCTGGTACTTTTATATCAGAGAAAGGGAGGGCGGATAAGAGTCTTATTAAAGCGATGCTCATATCCGAAAATGCTGATACGGCTGGAGTGAATACATAATGGCCTGTGATCAAAAATAAAAACGATGAGAGGATTGATAAAGGCATGAGGGTAAATCCTATAAGCGGTGTAATGAGTAAATTCGATACAGGTGAAATGATTGAGAAGTAGTGGAAGTGGTATGCCACAAGTGGTGCTGTTCCTATTGATGCTGATAGAGTGAGCAGAAGGGCGTTTCCAAGATACCTGAAAACTCTCCTCTTGCGTGTATGAAACTCTGTTTTCCCTGCGAGATCACTTTCTTCTGTTTTCTCCTTCCCGGTTTTGATTGAGAAACCAATAAAGAGAACCGCAAGGAATGATAGCTGGAATGAGAGGTCAAGGATGACTTCAGGTTCCCAAAGGGCCAACACAAATGCTGCAAAGAGAAGAGAGTTAAGCCATAAGCCTTTTCTTCCGATAAGGAGCCCCACAAGGAAGAGACCTATCATAATAAAAGATCTTACTGCAGGGATGCTGCTTCCTGAAAGGCAGAGATATGCAAGCATAAAGGGAAGGCAGAGTATGGCAGCTGCCTGTGAAGGGGTAAGAAAGACTGTTATCCTCTGAAGAATCCTGTAAGGGAAGGCACTTATGAAAAACCTGAATATACCGAATAACAAAACAGAGAATAGGCCGAAGTGAGTGCCTGAAATACTTAGGATATGAGTAAGCCCTGTTGTATTGAAAGCATTCCTGAGATCTTCATCTATGGAAGTCATCTGACCTATTGTCAGGGCTGCAATAAAGGCAGCCGAATCCCTCTTGAAATTTTCACTTATATATCTGTTCAGCCTGTATCGAAGCTCTTGAATCTCTGAGTTGAGAGATACACTTTTATTTCCGGGATCCTTTACTTCGAGCAGTTTTGCATAGACTTCATCACTTACAAGGCTCCCTGGATTTCGTCTTGTTCTGTCTCTCAGAAATTGAATCAAAATCTCGCATTCTGTACCTGGATTAAACTCCCTTTCAGACAAAAGGGTAATCTCCTGACCGGCGAGTTCTCTCAGGCTCTCGCCCGTTTTTTTATCGACAGCAGATTTTATATCTACTGACTGCCTGAACATACCACTCTGGGTCTTTACTGGATAAGTCTGAAAGACGCCTTTAACCATAACCTCTTTACCCATAATGTGAGACATATCCCTTTCTTGCCCGTATCTTAAAAATGCAAAGGTTATCCCTAAAAGAATGATAACTATGAAGAAAAATTTTCTTTTGAAAATCAGATAGACAGAGGATAATAGAAAAGCAGCAATGGTAGAAAAGGGAAAATATTGGACGGCGTAGAAAAGGATTATACCAGAGAGAAAGGAGACAAAGAATAACATTATAATGGTGCGGATACCAACTGTTTATTTCAGGACGTCTTTAATAACCCGTGCAACATCCTTACCCAGTTTTGTTATGAGCTTAAGGTCTTTCCCTTCAAGCATGACCCTTATTTTTGGCTCTGTACCAGATGGTCTGACGAGTATTCTTCCCTCTCCAGCCAGTCTTTTTTCTGCCGTCTTTATCGCCTCCTGGATCTGGGGGACTGCCTTGATGTCATGTTTATGTTCAACTTCGACATTCATAAGAACCTGAGGATACAGTTTTATCTCCGATGCAAGTTTAGAAAGGGGAACTTCCTTTTTTTTCATAAGATGAAGGACCTGTACTGCCGTAAGAGGACCATCACCAGTAGTATTATGGTCGAGAAAGACGATATGCCCGGATTGTTCACCTCCGAGGTTGTATCCTCCACGGGTCATCTCCTCTACAACATACCTGTCCCCGACTCTTGTTCTGATTAGCCTTATCCCGTTCTTTTTGAGATATTCCTCAAAGCCGAAGTTGCTCATTACCGTTGATACGACAGTATTCTTTTTCAGCTCACCCCTTCTCTTCATTTCTACTGCCCACATACCCATGACCTGGTCTCCGTCAACAATTTTACCCCTCTCATCACAGAAGATTGCCCTATCCGCATCGCCGTCGTGTGCGATACCAATGTGAGCCTTATGCATCCTGACAGCCTTCTGCAGTCTATCAATATGCAATGAGCCACAGCCCACGTTGATATTTACTCCATCAGGTCTGTCATTGTTCGATATTACTTCTGCCCCTAATTCGCGCAACAGCCAAGGCGTTATTTTATATGCAGCACCATTTGCACAATCAACAAGAATCTTCATCCCTTCAAAAATCATGCCTTTCGGGAGTGTAGATTTGATATACTCTATGTAACGTCCTGCAGCGTCATCAAGCCTGAAAGCCTTTCCTATTTCCGAACCCTTTGGCCTGTTCTTGTGAAGTCCGTCATCCAGCATGAGTTCCTCGATCTTTTTCTCGAGTGTATCAGGAAGTTTAAAACCTTCGGATGAAAAGAGCTTGATGCCATTGTCTTCAAAAGGGTTATGAGATGCTGATATTACGATTCCAGCATCTAAACGTAACGTCCTTGTCAGAAATGCAATCCCCGGAGTAGGTAAGGGGCCAACGAGGGTTACGTTCATTCCCATTGAGCATATCCCTGAGGTAAGGGCACTTTCTATCATGTAGCCTGACAGCCTTGTGTCTTTTCCTATAAGGATCATATTTCTTCCACGTTTTTCCCTCAGAACATGCGCAGCAGCCATACCTATTCTTAAAACTGTTTCGGGAGTCATAGGATATTTGTTTACTGTGCCTCTTATACCATCTGTTCCAAAGAGTCTCATTTGTTCCCCCTGACAATTACAATCTTAACCTTCACATCTTTTGTCTTTGTTCGTATGTTTATGCCTGAGAGATCAAGCTTCACGTCTTGGGTAAAGGTTTCTTTGAAACCTGTTATATCCAGCGGCTCTGTTTTTATTTTATCTACCTTTTTTACTTCAGATCTAGCACCTTCGATCTCGACAGCCAGCGGTAACGCACTAATAGATTTTATATAGAAACCACTTCCCGGGGTGCCCACAATGATAGGTTTTACCTGAACAGTCTTTGTAATTGATTCCTCGAGTAATACTTTCACATCAGGCGTGGAAATTTTTGTAACAGTCACCCCAGGAGGTAATTGTATATTATCCTTGTTTATAGAATAGATGCCTTCGCCTTTTTTAGCCTTGCTAAGATCAATAGAAACTCTTATATCCGAAGGCATCAAATTTCTGATGATCCTTTCCTGACCCTTTATGTTCAAGCTCACAACTTTAATACTATGGTTCATGAGTTCAAGTCCCTGGGGAATATCCCTTAACTCAAGCGGAACATCTAATGCTATTTCTGAAAGGCCGCGGGAGGTGGCGAATAACCACAAAAGGGCAGAGAGTAAGATAGCTGTTATCTTAAGACCGAAGTTTTCGAAAAGGAGTTTTCTCATCTATCACCTCTTTGTCGTAAATAAATCCGTAAGGATATTCCTGAGTTTTCCCATGTCAAGATTTGTTCCAAGCTTTCCGTTCATTGCCAATGATATCATCCCGGTCTCTTCCGAGACAACGATGGCTACTGCATCTGTCTCCTCTGCAAGACCAAGGCCTGCTCGGTGTCTTGTGCCTAAGGCCCTACCTACTTCCGAACTCAGTGTTATCGGTAAGAAACATCCTGCAGCAACAATTCTGTTGCCCCTTATCACGACTGCGCCGTCATGTATGGGTGAGGAAGGATGAAATATACTCATCAGCAGCTCTTTCGAGACCTTTGCATCAAGAGATGTGCCAACTTCAACAAAATCCTTGAGGCTTGTTTCACGTTCTATGACGATTAGAGCTCCTATCTTTCTGTTTGCGAGTGCCACAGCAGCTCTCACAATCTCTTCAAGTGATTTCAGTTCTTCTGCAGAAGTGAATGTCGGAAGAAACTGTGCCTCTCCCATTTGAGCAAGTGCCCTTCTTATCTCAGGTTGAAAGAGGATAATGAGAGCAATTACAGCCTGTGCCCAGAAACTCTGTATCAACCAATCTACAGTATAAAGCTCAAGGTATCTTGAAAGCAAAGATGCGATTAACAAGACGCCCAGTCCGATAAGCATCTGCGCAGCCTTTGTGCCTTTTATAATGAGGAGAAGACGGTAAACGATTACTGAAACAAGACTAATGTCTAATACATCAAGAATCCATCTATTTTGCCTCAGTATTTCCATTTCTTAAAGCTAACCTTTCTCGATATATTTGATATAATACCATTGTAAACCGACTGTTTGACAAGAATTTCTCTTTATCAGCTTTCATTATCGTCTGAAAGACCAAAATCATTTAAGAATATATTTTATAACTTCGCTAAATTAGACACTGCACCATAATCTGTAATCAAAGACCCAAAGTATTGTGACTTGTCATGCTGAACTCGGTTCAGCATCTCTTTACCGTAGTTATTTTGAGACCCTGAAACAAGTACAGAGTGACAATTCCGGATTACGGATGCGGGTGGTTGAAAAAAAAGTGCTGATAAGTTATGTTATACAGTATCGCGGGGTGGAGCAGTCCGGTAGCTCGTCGGGCTCATAACCCGAAGGTCAGAGGTTCAAATCCTCTCCCCGCTACCAAGAATTGATGAGGGTTTGCAGAAATGCAAGCCCTTTTTTTAGACTGCAAGCCATTATGCATTGGCAACCGCCTGTAAAGGCTTGATTGGTGCTGGAATAAATAGACCATCTGACTCATTTTTTACCTGTTTTTCTAATGGATTTCTAACGGATTTAAAAGATTCCTCTAAAAGCCCTACCTGGTGCCTGTTGAAGTTAGCATCATTAAACAGATGTCCATAGATATCTAAAGTGATGTTAATACTCGCATGTCCTAACTGTGATTGAATGTATTTGATGTTCTGACCTGATGCTGAACTTCCCCCGGTTTAACGGACACACCAAAAGGTTAGGTTACAATATAACCTTATAACCTTGGAGGTGTAAAATGCAAGAGAGCAAAAAGCATAGGACGTACGATCGGCAGTTCAAA
>JBGQMP010000085.1:0-6531 GCA_041500685.1 Thermodesulfovibrionia bacterium
ATCTATGAGATGCTTCCCGTAATTGATAATCTCGAGATGGCCCTGAAACATTCAACAAATGAGACCTCTGAAGGGCTCGTGCAGGGTGTTGAGATCACATTAAAGGAGCTCCTGAGAACCTTTGAAAAATTCGGACTGACTCCTATCGAGGCAACGGGCAAGCCCTTTGACCCTTCAGTACACCATGCTATGACGCTTGTTGAACGGGAAGATATTGAAGAAAAGATTATCGTTGAAGAATTCAGGAAAGGATATATGTTCAGAGACAAGGTCCTGCGGCCGTCTCTTGTTGCAGTATCGAAGAGACCGGTCGTATGTAAAGGAAAAGAAAAGGTGGAATAAAAGATGAACAATATAGAGGAGGGATTGTAAGATGGGAAAAGCAGTTGGAATTGACCTCGGAACTACGTTCTCTGTGGTTGCTGTGGTTCAGGCTGGCGAACCGGTGGTAATTCCTAACCAAGAGGGAAGCAGAATAACACCATCCGTAGTAGCCTTCACAGAGAAGGGCGAAAGGCTTGTTGGCCAGATAGCCAAAAGACAGGCAATAACGAACCCTGAAAACACGGTATTCTCTATCAAAAGGCTCATGGGGCGGAAATATAATACTCCCGAAGTAGAACATGCGAGAAAAAGGCTACCCTATAAGATTGCTGAGGCACCGAATGGTGATGCCCATGTAGAGATTAGAGGCAAACGGTATTCCCCCCCAGAGATTTCAGCAATGATTCTCCATAAGCTCAGACAGGCTGCTGAAGACTATCTCGGAGAATCTGTAACAGATGCAGTTATCACTGTACCTGCCTATTTTGATGACAGTCAGAGACAGGCTACAAAAGATGCGGGAAGGATTGCAGGTCTGAATGTTCTGAGAATTATCAATGAACCAACAGCAGCCTCCCTTGCTTACGGCATGGATAAAAAGAAGGAAGAAAAGATTGCCGTATATGACCTCGGCGGTGGAACCTTTGATATATCCATACTTGAAATCGGGGAAGGAGTTATAGAAGTTAAGTCAACAAATGGTAATACCTATCTTGGTGGTGATGACTTTGACCTTGGGATAATAGACTGGATGGTTGAGGAGTTTAAGAAAGACCAGGGCATAGACCTCAAAAAGGACAAGATGGCGTTGCAGAGACTGAAAGAAGCTGCTGAGAGGGCAAAGATAGAGCTTTCAACAGCAACGGAGACGGAGATTAATCTTCCGTTCGTAACTGCTGATGCATCAGGCCCGAAACATCTTCTCATGAAACTGTCGAGGGCAAAATTTGAGCAGCTTGTCGGAGACCTCATTGAAGAGACCATAGGTCCATGTAGAAATGCTTTATCAGATGCAAACCTCTCTCCTTCAAGTATAGATGAGGTACTTCTTGTAGGTGGTCAGACAAGGACACCCAAAGTCCAACAAACAGTCCAGAGCTTTTTTGGAAAAGAGCCCAACAAGACAGTAAATCCCGATGAGGTTGTCGGTGTTGGAGCTGCAATACAGGCAGCGGTGCTTAAGGGAGAGGTCAAAGAGGTACTTCTCCTTGATGTTACTCCCTTGTCCCTTGGCATAGAGACTCTTGGTGGTATCTTCACAAAAATAATCGAGAGAAATACAACCATTCCAACAAAGAAGAGTCAGATCTTCTCGACGGCGACAGATAACCAACCAGCCGTTTCAATCAAAGTATGCCAGGGAGAAAGAGAGATGGCTGCAGACAACAAGCTCCTTGGGAACTTTGAGCTCATAGGTATTCCACCCGCACCGAGAGGAATACCTCAGATTGAGGTAACCTTTGATATTGACGCAAATGGCATACTTCATGTGTCTGCTAAAGACCTTGGCACGGGTAAGGAACAGTCAATAAGGATAACTGCTTCAAGTGGTCTCAATGAAGATGAGATAAAAAGAATGATGCGCGACGCAGAGTCACATGAAGAGGATGACAGGATGAAGAAACAGCTTGCAGAGGTAAGGAACGAGGCTGATACACTTATCTACACAGTTGAAAAATCCCTCAAGGATTATGGAGATAAGCTCACTGAATCTGAGAAGACAGATATCCAGGATTCCCTCGAAAGGTGCAGAAAGGCAAAAGATGCAAGTAACGAGCTATCTGAAATAAGGTCCGCAATAGAAGATCTCACAACAAAATCCCACAAATTGGCTGAACATATCTATCGTACGGCTGGTGCACAGGCAGGTGCTGGAGCTTCAGGTACACAAGCGGGTACCGGAACTGCAGGAACAAAAGGTCCCGAAGAAGAAGTTGTCGAAGCTGAATTTGAGGACGTTGATAAGAAGGAGAAATGAAGGATTATTATGAGATACTGGGCGTCCCGAGAGAGGCATCTGAAGGTGACTTAAAGAAGGTATTCAGGCAGCTTGCACTGAAATATCATCCTGACAGAAACCCCGGAGACAAAGAGTCAGAAGAAAAATTCAAAGAGATCAACGAGGCATATTCCTGCCTGAGTGACCCTGAAAAGAGGGCAAATTATGACAGGTTCGGAACAGCAGAAGGTGTAGGTATTGGGGCAGGGTTTGGTGCCTTCACAACAGGTTTTGGTGATATCTTTGAAGATATTTTTGGAGACTTCTTTGGAACCTTTACAGGTCATCTCAGAGTACGACAGACAAAGGGCAACGACCTCAGATACGATCTCGATATTACACTCATGGAAGCAGCTCTTGGCACAGAACAGACTATTGAGGTGCCGAGGTGGGAAAACTGTACTGAATGTTATGGAACAGGGTCAGCTCCTGGAAAGGGGCCTGTTCCATGTTCAAATTGTAAGGGGACTGGTCATCTAAGATTTCAGCAGGGTTTCTTCAGTATTGCCAAAACTTGTGGAAAATGCAATGGTACAGGGAAGATCATTACAGACCCTTGCAAGGCTTGTAAGGGACAGGGCAGAGTCAAAAGAGTCAGGACTATAAACGTAAAGATACCTGCAGGTGTTGATACAGGCTCAAGACTGAGAATAACAGGTGAGGGAGACCCAGGCTTTTATGGTGGGCCTCCAGGTGACCTCTTTGTAATACTAAATATTGAAGAACACCCCTTCTTTAAAAGAGATGGAAACGGAATATTCTGCGAAGTGCCCATTTCTTTCCCTCAGGCTGCACTCGGTGCAGAGATAGAGGTTCCAACCCTCGATGAAACAGCAAAAATAAAGATACCCCCGGGAACACCATCCGGAAGGATTTTTCATATCAAAGGTAAAGGGCTGACAAAAGTGGGTGGTCATGTCAGAGGAGACCAGATTGTAAGGGTTTATGTGGATGTACCAAAAAAGCTAACCCCGAGACAAAAAGAACTTCTCGAAGAATTTGTGCAATCAGACGGAGATGAGGTTGCGAAATCCTTTAAAGAAAAAATCAAAGACATCTTTTCAAGGGCCGAAAAGTAAAGCATAGTTAATGCCTTATTTTGCTCTTCCCTAAATCTATCAAATTTACAAATCAAAACAGATAAAATATACTCGCTTATAGTTACACAGTACTTGCTGTTAAAACATGTGATGCAGGAATTAACCACCATGTCCATAGCGTAATATTTATTTTTGAACAAAGAAAAGGATCTGGACTTTGCGAATCTTGGTTGTAGAAGATGACATGAAGATAGCCTCTTTTATCATAAAAGGGTTTAAGCAGGCAGGTTTTGTTGTAAACCATGCGACCAATGGTGAGGACGGTCTTCATTTTGCCCTGACCGGTGCATACGACGCAGCGGTCATCGATCTCATGTTGCCCAAATTGGATGGGCTGAGTCTTATCGAAGAGCTTCGGCGGCAAAAAGTAAATACTCCTGTGATCATCCTGAGTGCTAAGCGTTCAGTAGACGACCGGGTTAGGGGTCTTCAAACTGGCAGCGACGACTACCTGACCAAGCCATTTGCCTTTTCCGAGCTTCTGGCTCGCTTGCAGGCACTTATCCGTAGAGCCAGTGGCACTCTCGAGCCCACCCGCCTGACAGTTGGAGATATCTCTATGGATCTTCTTTCACGGGAAGTTATCCGAGCAGGCAAGAGGATCGACCTGCAGTCCCGCGAGTTTGCTCTACTCGAATATTTCATGCGTAATGCAGGGAGGGTGATATCCAAGACCATGATCTTGGAACATGTCTGGGGCTATAACTTTGACCCGCAGACAAATGTGGTGGATGTATTGGTTTGCAGATTGCGAAACAAGGTAGACAGGGATTTTAAGAAAAAGATGATCCATACAATCCGAGGAGTTGGTTATGTTCTTAAGGTATCTTGACCGTACACGAAAAACCATCGGTTTTCAGCTGACTCTATGGTATTGTGCTATTTTCATTCTGAGTTCTCTGATTTTCTTTGTTCTTATATACTTTTTCCTTTCCCTCTCTCTTCAACAACGAGATAGAGAAGTTATTCAGGCAGAACTTGAAGATTATTTAACTAAATACCAAAAAGGTGGGACTGATGCACTGCTGAAAGAAATGGAGGAAAATAAAAAAGAGATGGAGGAAAATAAATTTAAGAAAGGTGTCAGCGGCGAAGACTACTTTTTTGTCCGCCTTGCAGGACCTGGAAACAACACTGTATTTTTATATATTCCGGAAGAGCAGGCAAAGTTTGATTTGAAACAGTTTGAAAACAGAGTTACTAAAGGTAACAGGCGATGGTCATTTTTTTCAGCAAAAAACGATAAAGTTATATATGAAATTTTATCGTATCGTCTTGCCAATGATTATCTTCTCCAGGTTGGAAAAACTATAACGAAGCGTAAAGAATTTCTGGAGCGCTTTCGCGCGATTTTTGCCGCCATTATAATCCCGGTGATTTTTTTTGGTTTTACCGGAGGTGCTTTCCTTTCATTCCGTGCACTTCGACCGATTCGATATCTTATTAATACTATCCGGTTGATAATAGATACTGGCAAAATGGAAGCTCGGATGCCCACCGGAAAAAGAGGCGATGAACTTGATGAGCTGAGCAAGTTATTCAACACAATGTTAGAAAAAATCGAAAACTTGATAAAGGGAATGAGGGAGGGATTAGACAATGTTGCCCACGACTTACGTACCCCCGTAACGAGATTAAAAGGTATCGCAGAGATAGCATTACAGTCGGAGCAAAATATTAACATTCTTCGAGAAACTCTGAGTGATTGCTTAGAGGAGACGGAACGGATTCTCACAATGTTAAATACCCTCATGGACATTTCAGAGGCAGAAACCGGGGCGATGAAACTGAATCTGGAAGAGGTAAACGTTGCAAACCTAATAGAAGAAGTAGTCGATCTTTATAATTACGTTGCTGAGGAAAAGAATATTTCTATTCATGCGACTTTTCCAAAAGAGCTTTACTTGACTGCCGACCATAACAGGTTGCGGCAGGTCATAGCAAATTTACTGGATAATGCTATCAAATATACTCACAGTAATGGAAGGATAGATATTGAAGCTTTCCAAAAACAACAAGAGATAGTCATTACCATTAAGGATACTGGTATTGGAATTCCCGCTGAGGAACTTTCCAGAATTTGGGAGCGATTATATCGCGTTGATAGAAGCCGCTCCCAGCGAGGGCTCGGGCTTGGTTTGACTCTGGTTAAAGCTATTGTTCAAGCACACAAGGGATATATCGAGGTTTCCAGTGAACCCGCTGCCGGTTCTCTTTTTGTTATTTATTTTCCCAAGAAGCTTTAATTCATGCAATAACCGCTAATTATTATCACGCCTTTAAACCTTTCTAATTTGTAATGTTCAGGAAAGGTCCTGTTAATCTTCTTGAGTTATACTAAAACTAACATTTTCTTTGTATTGGAAACCACACAACAAAATGACGAATTCATTAAAAGGAGGACAAATGCAAAAACTTATTAAGAGTCTATATAAAAAAGGAGTGAATACGATGAAATCCAAAAGTAGATTTAGCCTGACAGCATTGATAAGATGTTCCGCACAGGGAGTACTGGCAGTTTTGGTACTACTTACATTTCATTTGGTTAGCAAACCAGCACTGGCTGATAATCTATGCACAAAGACATCCCTAAATATGTTGGAATCCTGTAAGTTTGGGGCAGAAGATGATTACTGGCTTGCCATAGCCAAGTGTAATAACCTTCCTACCCATACAGAAAGACACACCTGTAAGCGGCAAACCTGGAAGGACATGAAATCGGGGAAAGATGAATGTAGAGACCAGTTCAAGGTAAGGCAAGAGATATGCAAGGTGCTTGGCAAGGATGTATATAATCCAGTTATTAATCCTGCTGATTTTGTCGCTACAATCGACAATACCTATTTTCCTCTAACGCCTGGCACTACTTACATCTATGAGGGCATAACAGAAAAAGGCAATGAACACGTTGAAGTCTATGTAACTCATAATACGAAAGTAATCCTTGAAGTTACCTGCATCGAAGTAAGTGATATTGTTACTGTTGATGGCGTATTGGTGGAAGACACTCTCGATTGGTATGCCCAGGATATACAAGGCAATGTCTGGTACTTTGGGGAAAATTCCAAGGAATACGAAGGCGGTTTGATTGTCAGCCTTGGGGGTTCG
>JBGQMP010000086.1:0-6527 GCA_041500685.1 Thermodesulfovibrionia bacterium
AAAGTTCGGAGTAATTAGTTCGGAGTTCGTAGCATCTTTTTCATAAGTCTCCGAACTCTCAACCCCGAACTCAAAACTATTAACGCAGATAAGACTTTACCTTTCCCAGTAATTCGTCTATGTCAAAGGGTTTGGTAAGATACTCATCAGCCCCTGTTTCCTTTCCAAGAAGTTTATCCTTTTCCTGAGTCTTTGCTGTTAACATCAGGATGGGAATATGTTTGTATCTTTCGTCAAATTTCAATAAACGACAGACCTTGTACCCATCTAATTTTGGTAACATGAGATCCAAAAGGATCAAATCAGGGTTCTCCTTTCGAGCCTGGTTCAAGGCATCTTCTCCATCGTGAGAGACCAAAACGGTGAACCCCTCATTCTCCAGAGAAAAACGGATGGTTTCCACTAAATCAACTTCATCATCTACAAGCAAAATCTTTTTTTGACTCATTTTACCCCCTTAAGAATTCTTTAGCTTTTCTGAATAGTTCTCTCTTCGAAAGAGCCTCTTCAGGGTAGGTTGCCATACCTACTTTAGTAATGAGTAATACATCTTGACCTTCGATGGGATGTTTTTGCAATTCCTCATCAATCCTTTGACGGATCACCCGAGCACCTTCGAGATCCGCCTCACATAAAGCAGCTAATATTTTCCCTCTGCCTAATCTAACCACGATGTCCGTTTTTCTGTTCAGGCATTGCTTCAGCTTATCTTCCAATTGATATAATAGAGGATCTTTTACCTCGCCTCCTTCACATAGTACCTCGATTAGAAAGAGGGTGAGATGGGAATGATTTTCAAGTGCACGCTGAAACACCCTGTCCAAAATATAGCGAAAACGAAGATCTCTTTTTTCTCCTTTTGATATGGGCAATGTAAAGGTAAATGTACTTCCTTTTCCAATCTCGCTCTCGACCCAGACCTTCCCATTGTGGGCTTCCACCAACCCTTTTGTGATAGCAAGACCCAGTCCTGTTCCACCCGTGGATCGGCGGAGCGATTCTTCAACCTGGTGAAACTTTTCAAAGACTTTTTCCAGCTGGTCCTCCGGGATCCCAACACCAGAATCCCTAACAGAGATAGCTACCATCTTTCCATTCCCATGATATGATTTTGCTGAGACAAAGATCGTTCCACCTTCCGGAGTGAACTTGATAGCATTTCCAACAAGGTTTATCATGATCTGTGCGATTTTTTCGCGGTCACCGTAGACAGAGGGTAGATCCTTTTCGACTTCTATTTTGATTTGAATAGACTTTCCATCTGTCATGGGCTTGAATGAGGAGAGTATGACTTCGATGGAATCTCTGAGATTTATTTCTTCAAAATTCAGCTCCATTCTTCCAGATTCAATCTTAGAAAGGTCTAAGAGGCTGTTTAGTATATTTGTAAGGCGATTGATGTTTTTCTCAGCCAAAGAAAGAAATTTTTCTTGATTTTCGTTGATCTCCCCTGTTTTCCTTTGAAGAATCAACTGGATCGCATTCTTAATGGTAGCAAGGGGGGTTCGTAATTCATGAGAAGCGACAGCAACAAATTCAGACTTGATTTCATCGAGCCTCCTCAATTCTTTATTTGCTATCTCTAATTCGGCGGCGTACTCTTCAAGGCGCTTAGTTGCCTGCTTGCGTTCGGTGATGTTACGTACAACGACCACTGCATAGCTGGCTGTTTCTTCACCTTTTCTGCATATTCCAGGCGAAATCGCTCGGACTTGGACATGAAGGTAACGTCCTATTACCCTGTCATTGACCTCGCATTCGGTAGATCGGCCATAGGTCAGTTCCTCCCACGCCTGTGACCAGAATGCCTCCATATAACAGGCTGAATCAGCGCAGCCGGGATGCAAAAGTTCATGTAAACTCTTGCACTTGACGTTTACGACCTGCCCAAGGTTCCATTGCTCAACCACTCGATTTGTACGGAGGATACAACCCTGGCAGTCAATCAGGCAGATGAGCTGCGGGATCGAATCAACCGAGGATTCCCACTCCCGCTTTGCTCGGCCGATTACCACAAGGCTTTCTTCAAGGGCTTTTTCCGCCCGCTTGCGCTCTCTCTTTTCTTTAGCTTCGCGAATAGCTCTCAAGATTGCATTGGGGAGTCTGGATAAGTTGTCTTTCAGAATGTAATCACTTGCACCGCTTTTAAGGACATCAACAGCTTTCTCTTCACCGAGTGCTCCCGTAACTAGAATGAATGGCACATCAGGTGATTCTTTTATTACGACGGCTAATGCCTCTAAGCCGTCAAAGGAGGGAAGACGAAAATCCGATAGAATAAGATCCGGGGCAAAGTTATGGAGTTCTCTGATAAAATCTTCTCTTGTCTCAACACGTTTTGAAGTAAAAGAAATCTTTGCTCTGCTTAGCTCATGCTCCATCAACTCGACATCAGTTGGAGCATCCTCGAGTATCAGGATGCGCAGCTCTTTATCAATAGCTATCCCTTCATTCACCTTAGCCCATATCCTTCCGCTATGTCAGTGAAAATTATACGCTGCACTATAGCAAGCCCAACGACATAATTACAACAAGTTGATTTGTTCACAGGAGTTTCCTACTTCCTGATTCTGTGGGTTTCCAAATACGAATATTAGCACTATGTAAGATTGTCTGGTTGATTTGGGAATAAACGGAAATCTTCTCAAGGTGAAATAAGTGACCGGCGCAAATTTTGTATCTTTCTCCATCTTCGCTTTCATCAATAGCTCAGAGGAGAATTAAAGTTGTAAATAATCACTATCTTGAATTAACAATATCACACAATATTTTTACTGTCAAGACAGTATTAGCTGGATAATCCTGTATTGTCAGACTACAAAAATGTAAATCTAAAACTCGAGTAATCATGGCCAGTGTCTCAGTACCCTCATGACCACAAAACAGATTACAAAGGCTAAAGATGGGGCAAAAGCCCAATTAACAATTATCTTTTTCATGAGATCAGTTCTTACTGTTTTCATTCCTTTCACCATCCCGACACCGCTGATTCCACCAATGATGCAGTACGTTGTTGAAATGGGCATTCCAAGAAAGGTGAAAAGTAATACACAACTACCTGCCCCAAACTGGGCAGCAAAGCCTGAATACGGGTCTAAGGTGGTTATTCCTTTGCCGACTGTTTCAATCACCCGGTTGCTTAAAAGGACTGCTCCGAGGAAGACGAAGAAGACACCTAATAGGAACAATGGCATTTTAGATGTCAACCCTGAATGGATGACAGGACCCAAAGCCGTTGCGAGCTCATTTGCGCCAGTGTTATAGGCGATCAAGATTCCACTGATAAGGAGGATAATTCTCAGAATTCTTTCAATGCGAAAAAAAGACAATCGGGAAAGGGTCTTTTCCATCATTTTGTAGAGTACAAAAGCGAAGAAAAAAGCAACCAGAGGAGATACTATCCAGGAAAGAACAATTTTAGAAAAGGATAAAAGATTTATATCTGCTCCAGATGCAGCTCCAGAACCTGTTAAACTCCCGATTATTACTTGGGTAGTGGAGAGAGGCAATTTTTTCCAATTAGATAAGATGATTAAAAGGGCGGATATCGATAAGGATATGCTCAGAATGGAGAGGTTTACTTCTAAGAGGTCTTTTCCAACCGTATTCATTACCTTCTGACCTTGCAACACTATTCCAATCAGAACGAAGCATCCGAATAAAAGCACTGCCTTTCGTAACTTTATTATCCCTGCACCAATACATATTCCGAGGGCATTTGATGTGTCGTTAGAACCTATACCGAAGGCTATTAAGATACAAGCTGCGAAGGGAATTAATTCTGCCATGTAGCGGAATAATCATCAAAAGCCATAGAATATTATCGTAAACTTACATTCAAAATATAAAGATAATCACTGGCATCCTCAATGACGTCACTTACCTGTGTAAGATAGGATATGAAGTCTGAGATTATTTTACCTGTCCAAAAGTCTTTCACCACTTTTCCCCTCAGTTTTTTAAACAAGTCGAACTTTATTTCATCAATTTTCTTTTCGTAGATCCTGATAGCCAGGTTTTTCTCTCTTATGTCTTCCTTGTTTAAAAGTGTTTCAAATGCAAGTAAGAGCATTTCACACATCTTTGAGTTAATGTCAGCAATCTTTATACTATCATCCTCTATCTCTTTATCCAATTTTGTGCCTAGATATTCGAACTCACGGGCAGCATCTTCCAGCACATCTAAGGCTTCATCCACGATTTCAACAAACCTGCATATATTCGGGCGAAGAAAGGGGAGAAAAGCTCCCTCGTAGATTGTTGAAATTATTTCTCTCCTTATGGTGTCTCCTTCTCTCTCTAGATCGGGAACGCAAAACATGAGATCTTTATCCCGCTCTTCAATGGCCTTCTTGAAACAGTCTGATGCAGAACAAAGGATTTTTATATGCTTCTTTATGTTTTCTATGACCCTTTGCTCTGTTTTGCCACCGGAAAATACCTTCTCAAGCAATACGACCTCCTTTTGCCCTTTCTATTAAGGAAGCAGCCAAGATATCTAACAAAGAAGCAACCCCTATGATTTCCTTGCCCTCAGATATAAAAACCCTTGCGATGTTGAACTTATTCATTAAACTGATGACGTGGTCGATGTCCATATCTTTATCTATGCTGATGACAGGCTTTGAGGCAATTTCCTCAACTCTGATTTTATTTGGATCAAGATTCTTACCGATGACTTTAAAAACAATGTCCCTTACAGTGAGAATTCCATAAACGTCTTTTTCATCTTTTGGTTTTACTAGTATTGACCTGATCCTTCTGTCAACCATTTTTTCTATGGCATCATATACAGGGGCATTAGCCTCTACGGATTCCAATTTTTTAACCATCACCTCATATACTTTCATGCCTGCCTCCTTTCAGAATTTATAGTAGTTTAGCAAAAATAAATCTCAATAAGATAATTTTCTTGAGAGTTTGGGATTGTAATGAAGTCCTCGGGTGGTTTTGCATATTAAGTATTGGTTTCGGTAAGTGCGCTTGGGGGTGAAAAGGTTATGTAATAGAATGTTTCTCAATCTTCCTCAGGAGGGCCCTTCTGCTTATTCCCAGTATCTTTGATGCCCTACTTCTGTTACCTTTACATTTTTTGAGTACTCCTTCAATATGCTTTTTTAAAACCTCATCAAGGGACATAATTTCCGGGACTTCTTTCATTTGGGATTCTCTTATATGTGGCGGGAGGTCATCCAACCTTATGAATGTTTCTATAGTTACGACAGTTGCCTGTTCAAGGATATTTTCAAGCTCTCTCACATTGCCAGGCCACTCATAGGAAAGGAGAGCAGCCTGAGCAGGTCTCGAGATGCCGTGAATCTTTTTTCCTGTTCTCTCGTTAAACCTTTCGAGGAAGAAACGGCAGAGTAGCGGGATTTCATCCTTTCTTTCACGAAGGGAAGGCATATGGATTGTTAAGGGCGTAAGCCTGTAATAAAGGTCTTCTCGGAACCTTCCATTTTTCACTTCATGAGATAAATCCTTATTCGTTGCAGTTATAACTTTGCATTGCGCCTTTAACAATTTATTACTGCCGAGCCGTCTGAATTCACCGCTCTGTAAAACCCTGAGGAGACGTGGCTGCATTGATAGTGGAAGCTCCCCTATTTCATCTAAAAAAATACTACCTTCTCCAGCAGCCTCAAAAAGGCCTATCTTATCTGCTGTTGCACCTGTAAAGGAACCCTTTGTGTGTCCAAAAAGCTCTGACTCTACGAGGGCTTCCACAAGGCCCGCACAATTACAAACAATAAAAGGGTGTTTTGCAACGGGGCTTAAGGAATGGAGGGCTTTGCCGATAATTTCTTTTCCTGTACCTGTCTCCCCCATTATTATAACTGTCTTAAAGTAAGGGGCTATACGCCTTGTTAAGGCGAATATGTCCAGCATCTTGGGATTTTTCCCGATAACCCCAGGGAGAAAGGTATATTTTGCACTCAGCAGTCTTTCTAATTCGGCACTTTCTTTTCTTAGCTGGAAGAAATCGCTGATGCTGTCAATAGTCTCTTTAAGTCTCTCGATTTCAACGGGGAATGCAAAATGTGCGGAAGCCCCATTTTTAATAGCTTCAACCGCATCTATTTCACCATCACCGAAGAAAATCACTTCTACACGTGGGTCAATAGTTTTAATCGATGGCAGGACTCCCATCTCCCCTTCAAACAAGATAAGTTCATAATTGTTTTTTGCTATTACCTCAAATAGGGATTCATCCTCGTGGAGGATATTTACTGTATGCCCTTTAAGCAAAGACATAATAGCCTCATTCGGATTTTTCAGAGCGAGAAGGACATTAAGCATGAGACTAACCTCCTTTAAATTCAAAGATAAAATAATATTCCATGAAATGTAAATAACATATCAGTATATATCTGATTCTTCTTAAGACTTTGGCTTTTTCCCATGTAGGTATTTTTCTTACAAAACCAATGAATGTATGTAACCTTATTTTCAACCGAGCTTTGAATTTTCTATAATCCTTTTTTAAAGTTAACCCAAACGTTGCATTAACAAGAAGGCAGACATGC
>JBGQMP010000087.1:0-6477 GCA_041500685.1 Thermodesulfovibrionia bacterium
TACGATAACGGCATCAGCAGGAACAGGTGGAACCATCTCACCATCTGGGTCTGTCCCGGTAGATCATGGGACAAACAAGACATTCACCATATCACCAAATACAAACTACCATGTGGCAGATGTTCTGGTAGATGGGACTTCAGCAGGAGCTGTGACCACTTACACATTCACGAATGTCACTGCAAACCATACGATAAGTGCGAGCTTTGCGATAAATACCTATACCCTTACAGTAACAAAGGCTGGGACTGGAACAGGGACAATAACTTCTTCTCCAACCGGAATAAATTGTGGTTCTGTTTGTTCTGGAGCATACAATACAGGCACAGTGGTAACACTTTCAGCCTCACCTGATACGAGCTCTACATTCACTGGATGGTCAGGTGGATGCTCAGGTTCAGGTACATGCTCCGTAACAATGGATGCTGCAAAAACAGTCACAGCAACCTTTACTCTAAAGACTTATACGATAACGGCATCAGCAGGAACAGGTGGAACCATCTCACCATCTGGGTCTGTCCCGGTAGATCATGGAACAAACAAGATATTCACCATATCACCAAATACAAACTACCATGTGGCAGATGTTCTGGTAGATGGGACTTCAGCGGGAGCTGTGACCACCTACACATTCACGAATGTCACTGCAAACCATACAATAAGTGCGAGCTTTGCAGCAGATATACCTTCTCCGCCAACAGGACTAATAGTCCAATAACTAAATGTCCGCCGAGCCGCCAGAGGAATTGACCTCTGGCGGCTTTGTCATTAACATTGTGATTCTCATCACTGCTTCCCTGTTCAATTTCTTTTTATAGTTAATTGTATTCAGCATAATATTCCTCTGCTCAGAGCAAACCAGGGGAAACCCTGGGACGCAGAGTAACGGGACTAATGGACACAGCATCCAATGTCCGCCGAGCCGCCAGAGGTCAATTCCTCTGGCGGTTTTTTATTGGCGATAAAAAGGAGAACCTAAAAGTGGACGACAAAGAAAAAAATGGAGGGCAAAAATGAAAAAGCAAAATATTTTTTATCTTTATCTATTATTCACCATAATCATTTTTTTGAATGCCCCTGCTGTCTTTTCAGGTACTACCGCACTCTCATGGAATGCTCCAACCACAAATGCTGATGGGACACCCCTTACTGACCTTGCTGGTTACAAAGTTTACTATGGCACTTCCTCACGTAATTATTCTCAGAATATTGACGTAGGAAATGTAACAACATATACAATTACCAATCTCACCAACGGGACTATTTATTACTTTGCAACTACTGCATATGATACATCGAGAAACGAAAGTGATTATTCCAATGAAGCTATTTGGAGTGCAGAATTAGCAGGTTTTGTTGAGTTACCAAAGACGGGGCAGACAGCGAGCTACGTCCCCGAAGATGATGGCGACATTCAGGCAGGCATTGAGTGGCCTAATTCGAGGTTTACGGACAATAGTAATGGCACTATGACGGATAATCTTACAGGGCTTATGTGGCTTAAGGATGGAGGCTGTATAAAAAAGAAGTGGAAAGATTCACTGAATGCTATTGCAGACTTTAATACCAACCCTGGGAATTACAACTGTCTTGGATATACAATAAACTATTCTGACTGGCGCCTTCCTAATATTAAAGAGCTTGAAAGCCTCACAAATTATGGGACCCCAGACTCAGCAGCATGGCTTAACTCTGAAGGCTTTGTAGAGGTAAATACCTCTTACTACTGGTCCTCTACAACCCCTCAGGTTAATCCTTCTTATGCATGGTTAATAAGGATGTCTGGCGGTAAGAAGATAGTTGACTTGAAGTCAAACAAATACTATGCCTGGCCAGTGCGTGCTGGCACCTCTGGCAATCCTTGTGAGTCATCGAAGACAGGCCAGACAGCGAGCTATGTCCCCGGAGATGATGGCGACATTCAGGCAGGCATTGAGTGGCCTAATTCGAGGTTTACGGACAATGGTAATGGTACTATGACGGATAATCTTACAGGGCTTATGTGGCTTAAGGATGGAGGCTGTATAAAAAAGAAGTGGAAAGATTCACTGAATGCTATTGCAGACTTTAACAACAACCCTGGAAATTACAACTGTCTTGGATATACAATAAACTATTCTGACTGGCGTCTTCCTAATATTAAAGAGCTTGAAAGCCTCACAAATTATGGGACCCCAGACTCAGCAGCATGGCTTAACTCTGAAGGCTTTGTAGATATGAATACCTCTTACTACTGGTCCTCTACAACCCATCAGGTTAATCCTTCTTATGCATGGTTAATAAGGATGTCTGGCGGTAAGAAGATAGCTGACTTGAAGTCAAACAAATACTATGTCTTGCCAGTGCGTGCTGGGAATATTGGAGGGACCCAATAACATAATCTATGCCTTTACTATGTTACCTTTGTTCTTGGTCCCTTTTGTTGCATTGCGGGTGTCCACTACAAGTTGAGCATTTTTTACCACGAATTCATAATCATAGCAGGAATGATCAGTAGCAATCACAACGCAATCATATTCCTTGAGGTTCTCCTTAGTAAGAGGGACGGATTCCATCTTCAGGTCATACATTCGCATTTTATGGGTTTTGGGAATATAGGGATCATTGTACTCAACACTGGCACCTTTTTGTTTGAGCAACTCGATCAGCTTTAATGACGGTGATTCCCTTACATCGTCTACATCTTTTTTATAGGCAAGCCCTAAGATGAGAACTTTAGATGATTTTATACTCTTGTTTCTTTCACTCAAAGCCTCGCTGACTTTTTCTACCACGTAATAAGGCATGGATATGTTAATTTCCCCTGCCAGTTCTATGAACTTCGTATGGAAGTCATATTCCCTGGCCTTCCAGGTAAGATAGAAAGGGTCAATAGGAATACAGTGGCCACCAAGACCAGGTCCTGGATAAAATGCCTGGAAGCCGAAAGGCTTTGTCTTTGCTGCCTCTATAACCTCCCATATGTCAATGCCCATCCTCTGGAAAAGAACCTTTAACTCATTCACAAGGGCAATATTTACAGCCCTGTAAATATTCTCAAGAAGTTTCGTTGTCTCTGCAACCTTTGTAGAGGATACCGGCACTGTTTTCCCCACAATGGCACTGAACAGGGCATTGGCAACCATCAGGCAGTTCCGGGAGTACCCTCCAACTACCTTCGGGATCGTCCTTACAGAGAAGTTTTGATTGTTCGGGTCTTCCCTTTCAGGTGAGTAGGCAAGGTAGAAATCCTTGCCCGCCTTCATACCTGTTTTCTCAAGGATTGCTCGCATATCTCCATCGGTAGTTCCAGGATACGTGGTTGAAACAAGCACAATAAGCTTACCTTTCCTCAGATATTTCCCAATCGTCTCGGTAGTTTTTAAAACATAGGAGAGATCAGGCTCCATGTGTCTGGTAAGTGGAGTTGGGACACATACAATAATACAGTCTACGTCTTTAAGTAGTGTGAAGTCAGCCGTCGCCTTGAAGTGCCCATTTTTCTTCAACAACTTAATCTCTTCAGATGGAATATGTTTTATATATGACCTGCCCTCATTCAGTTTCTTAATCTTCTTTTCGTCCAGATCAAAACCGATCACTTCAAACCCTGCCTTTCCAAATTCTATAATCATAGGGAGCCCGACATAACCAAGGCCAATAATACCTACTACTGCGCTACGATTTTTGATTTTCCTTAAAAGTTCCATAGAACCTCCTGAAAACTCATCGTATAAGCTTTATCCGATCCAGAAACACTTTTGTAATTTTATGTATTTCCAAAGAGAAAAATCTGAATTCGCTCCGCCTTAGGTGGATTCGTGAGAATGGCATCAGGGAAACGCTGTAGCAAGACTACAGGGAATAGCAACTTCAAGATGGATTTAGAAAATACCTTTTAATCCTACTTTTAAGTTCCTCAGATAGGGTGATTCAATGGTTTCATCCTTACCGTAGGTTTTATGAAGCATGTAGGTATTATCCTTTAGACTATAAATCTCTATTGATTTTTCCTCTGGAAGTACTATCCAGTATTCCTTTACACCGAATTTTGCATATAATTTCTTTTTTTGCACGAGGTCCCTGTACGCAGTGCTCTCTGATATTATCTCTATCGCAAGGTCTGGTGCACCCTGTATATTCTTTTCACCTATAATATTCAATCTCTCTTTTGAGATAAAAAGGATGTCAGGCTGTACAACATTCTCATTATCGAGATATACATCACAAGGTGCATAGAATACCTCACCAAGGTCATTCGCCTTCACAAATTTTATTATTTCGAATTCAAGCTCCCTCAAAATCCTTTGATGTTTTGGTATAGGTGAGGGTGTCATAACCAATTCTCCTTCTATGAGTTCATATCTCTCATCATCAGGGGTTTTAAGGTAATCTTCATAGGTGTATTTTTTCTTTTCTTTAACAGTCGGTGCCATAAGAAACCTCTATGGGTATTTTATATTCTATTAAATGGATAACACAATCTCAAAAAAACCCTCGTAAGCATCTCCAAATCCGTGATGGCAGGATATAATATCTGAGCGGTTTCTTTTGCCGATCCTGAACTTGATTCAGGACCAAATAGAATATTTTATAAAGAGGCAACAGCCTCGGGGGGTTTCTCACTACCCTGTACCGGGGAATTCACAAATTACACTCTGAACTGCCCCGTATCTACCCATTCCTTCTTGAGAACAGACCAGAAGTCCTCTGCAAGCCCTTGCAAGACATACTCATAGGGTAGCCAACCATAACCCTCCTCACCCCAGCCCTTTCCCCATGAATTCCTGATGAGAAGTGCCCCGGTAGTCTCAATCTTCCCATATTTATTTTTGATCTTCATCTTATCGTCATAACCGACCGCGGCCACCGCATGACCACCCTCAACCCTCTCCCTGGAGGATGGAAAAGGGATTTTCCCGGTACTATCTGCCTGTTCAATGGAGTTATAGACCGTAAACCCAAACATTGCTGGATGGCTCGCAGCAAGATAAGTCTTCACCTTTCTCAGTATCTCTTCTGCCTTCATTCCTGGTGGGTCGTGCCTGAAGTATTTGACGGTCTGATAGTTCTGGGCAAAGGCATAGCAGAACGAAGGAGGCTCCTGATCAAACCTCTTTTCATCATCAGTATAAGGCCAGTAATCCTCAGGCGGCGCTCCAAAGAGCACCATGGCGCCCATGGTCGTCCGCAGGTGGGCCCCTGTATCACACCCTTTATCTTCATCAGATTGCGGGTGATCTTATAGAGAAAGAGCCGGGAGGCATCGATGTGCCTTCCAAAGGACTTCCTCTCATAATATTCAATGATCCCAACTCCTGCATGGGCAGTGCAGGAACCGAGTCTGCCTTGATCCTCTATGGCCGAGCAGCATTCTCTCAGATCAACCGAGGCAGGAAGACTTTTGGCCCTGAGCAACCCCGTGGGAGCGAGAACTGATTTAATTTCCTCTGTCTTTTCCGTATAATCCCTGAGATCAGGATAATCCGGAATCCACCCCATCCCGTATTTCCCCATCATATTAACCATATTCTTCTCCTTCTTTGAATTACCAAAGGTCTGGCTTTTTATATAACATTGATAAAAGGAAATTTTTCTTTTGCGGAATTATAGAGCTTCGTATCTGCCGTCCATAGCGGGATATCTAAAAATTTTGATAGTGCAATATAGAAACAGTCATACAGGACTGAAGGTTTTAACATCTCACCAATTTCCCATGCTGAATCTAAGAGATCTTCAACATAAATAAGTGTAAGATCAAGATGTTTTATTTGATGAATCAACTCCTTTGCGTCACCATTCTCTAAAATTCCTCTATAAATTTTATTTCTTAAAACCGAAGATACTTCAAAGACTATAAGGGTTGGAGCTACAACTTTTATAGAATCTTTTATCCAGCTTTTCCATAATTCCTCTGCTTTTTCACTTTTATCTTCAGGCAGCAATATCTTTAAAAGGAAACTTGCATCAATTACTACCCGTGAGTCGTTCAACCCTTTCCTTTCTTGTCTTTTTTAAGGTTAAAAGTGAATCGCTTACAACACCTTTTTCAGACAGTCTTTCCCTCATCTTTCTAATTCTTTCTACCTGAGCTAACCTCTTCGCCTTAGTTATTGATTGATCTTCTATTAACTCCAAATCTTTGAGACTCACTATGGCAGCCTTTGGTTTATCCTTCGATAAAAGGATCACCCTTTCGCCCTTAACAGCCGCAGCGTTAATAATTTCAGAGAATTTTTCCCTTGCCTTTCTGATATTTATCTTCATTGTAGTCATAGTGTACACATTACCTGAAATTTTGTCAAGAAAGTATGCTCTTCCCTTTAATGATCAAGCAAGAACTCCCTCTGCTTTTGGCACAGGGATGAATTGCATAGGATTAGTAAACCCACCAGTTGCATAAATTTTCTTCGCTTGAGGAGGCAGATGTGATGAAAAGCCCTGCCATCGACACCTTACAGCCCTCCCATGTGGTCTGCCAGCCTTTTCAGGAATACA
>JBGQMP010000088.1:0-6461 GCA_041500685.1 Thermodesulfovibrionia bacterium
GTTGAAGGGATGGTAACTCACCCCCCCATTTCCCCCCCTTAGTAAGGGGGGGATTGAGGGGGGGTGACTTCTGACTTCTGACTATTTTATATCTCTTCGAGCGTTCAATGCGGGTAACCTTTTTTAATCCACATGCATGGCACACAGAGACCGCATTTGTTGACCAAGCAGTTGTGAAGTTCATCCGCGGGCCAACTTCAACAATTAAGTCTTTCCTCCCATCTTTAGTAAAGTGCCCCCCCTTTTGCCCCCCTTTAGTAAAGGGGGGTGAGGGGGGATTATTGATTAAAAAACTCTCATTTGAGAAATTTTCTGATTCGAATGTCTCTGACAGGAGCCAGCGAAGAACCTCCAATTCCTGAAATGTAAGGGGCTCCGATGTCTCGATGTTAAAGCAGAATTCCGTTTCTATATCATGTATCTCAGGGGATATCTTTTGTATTACTATTGAAAGTAAACTGTCTTTCTTCGCCAGTGAAAGGGCTGGTATTCGATAGAAGTGTAATAGACTCATGTATGTTTAATTTTAACTGAAATTGCTCAAGGTTCGCTTAGATGTCATTGCGAGGAGGTCATTATGAGCGACGAAGCAATCCCTTTTATTCAGAGATTGCTTCGCTGCGCTCGCAATGGCAATATTGGCAACTATGCTTGTCAAACGAGAGTGATCACGTCAGGGTGGCAGAAGACTTTACCACCAAGGTGATGAAGGGTTTTTGCCTGATCGAGATCGACCTTGAGATAGCCATCAAATATACCCTCTTTCACTGAAGCAGCAACCACTTCTCCCACAAAGATAGTGTGGTCACCAGCCTCGTGAATAGAATGGAGCTTGCATTCGATATTTCCTATACACTCATTGATGAGAGGAGCCTTAACCTTTTGTGCCTTCACCGGTGTGAGCTTGCAGACCTCGAATTTATCAATATCTCTTCCAGATTGCGTTCCACAACACAAAACTTCTTTAATCATTCCAAGATGGGGGACGTTTATGACAAACTCACGGCTCTTCAAGATGATCTCATGAGAAAATCTCTCGTGACCTATGGAAACTGCTACAAGCACTGGTTTGAAGCTGACAGGCATCTGCCAGGCAGCAGTCATAATATTATTTTTCTCTTTATCTCTGGTGGTTATAAGTACGGTCGGGCCATGATTAATCAAACGGTTAGCACTTGTTATAGGGATACTCTTAAAATGATTCTTCATTTTGATGCCCCAAAAACTCTTTTGAATATATAGTCGACATTTTTCAGATAATATTTAAGGTCAAAGATCTCTCCTATCTCTTTCGCTGTCAGATATTTTTTGACTTCCTTATCTTTTAATAATATTTTCTTAAAATCAGACTCTTCTTCCCAGCTCTTCATCGCATCCCTCTGTACAATGCTATATGCTTTTTCTCGGTCAAGGTTCTTGTCTAAAAGGGCAAGCAGCACTCGCTGGGAGGTGTAGAGGCCATAGCTTTTGGCCATGTTCTCCTTCATCCTCTTCGGGTAAACATGAAGCCCTTCAAGGATTCCCTTGAGCCTATCAAGCATATAATCAACAAGGATCGAGCTATCAGGGATTATTATGCGCTCAACGGAAGAATGCGAAATGTCCCTCTCATGCCATAAGGCGATGTTTTCGAGGGCTGCCATGGCATTAGTCCTTACAAGCCTTGCAAGGCCTGAGAGGTTTTCACAACCAACAGGATTCCGCTTATGCGGCATTGCTGATGAGCCTTTCTGTCCAGCCATGAAAGGTTCTTCTACCTCAAGGACCTCTGTTCGCTGGAGATGTCTTATCTCAGTAGCTATCTTCTCTACAGAAGCTGCAATCAGTGCGAGGGTTGTAAGATACTCCGCATGCCTGTCCCTCTGGACTACTTGTGTTGCAACAGGTTCTGGCCTGAGCCCGAGTTTTTTGCAGACCTTCTCTTCAATCACAGGTGGGATATTCGAGAAAGTGCCAACGGCACCAGATAGCTTCCCCACACTTATTGCATGTTTTGCCTTCCTAATCCTTTCAAGATTTCTCTTCATATCTTCAAACCAGAGGGCAAACTTGAGGCCGAATGTTATCGGTTCTGCATGAACTCCATGGCTTCTCCCCATCATTGGAGTATCTTTATATTTATATGCCTGCTTTCGGAGAACATCAATTAGTTCACGGATGACTTTGATGATGATATCTGATGCCTCCCGCATAAGGAGGGCAAGGGCTGTATCGAGGATATCTGATGAGGTTAATCCTTTGTGGATAAATCTTGCCTCAGGGCCAAGGCTCTGGGCTACTGATGTAAGAAATGCTATGACGTCATGTTTTACAACTTTCTCTATCTCGTCAATCCGATGGACATCAAATCTTGCCTCTTTCTTTATTGCCCTTAAGTCATCCTCTGGTATCTCGCCAAGCTCTGCCCATGCCTCACATACGGCAATTTCCACTTCAAGCCATTTCTGATATTTTGTTTCTATATCCCACAGTCTACCCATCTCATGACGTGTATAACGTGGTATCATATCTTCCTCCTTTAAACATATAAATTTTCCGCTTACCACAGCCTGTCATTCCGTGCTTGATACGGAATCCAGCCTTTTTCAAATATTTCTGGATTCCTGCTTTCCGGGCTGTTGCAGAAACAGTGTTTTGTCACCCTGAATTTATTTCAGGGTCTCATAACCCATTGATTTTATTAGATGCTGAAACAAGTTCAGCATGACATTTATTCTGATTTTGCCCATTCTGCAACAGCCTGTTTCGCAGGAATGCATAGAAACCCATTTGTTATTGACTATCCTCTGATTTAAAAATTATAATGCTTCAGTAATTCCTTCACCGCTTTTTGACAATTCTCTGCAGCCAGCTTTAAGCCCCACTTTTTTATATCTCTGTCCTCAACGATATTGCTAATGCCTCTTACCTCAACCATGGGAATTCCATATGAGGTACATACATGCACTACTGCAGCACCTTCCATGTTTTCACATATAGCATGGAATGTCCTCTCAAGTTCTTTCGCCCTTTTCAATGTCCCTGTGCAGGTAGAGAGAGTAAGAAAGGAACCTGATTTTATCGTGATGTGTGATGCGTGATGTGTAATGCGTGAAATACAAATAGCCCTTTTGAAAAGTTTTTTAGCCAGGGGAAATTCGTTGAAATACTTTCTTCTATCTTTTACTAAAAAGGGTACTCCTATCACCTCCGCTGTATGAAAACCATCTTTAAGCAAGACGCCCTCATCTCCGTAAATCTCCTTTTCTGCAATTGCAATATCTCCTATCTTCAGTCCCGATGAAGGATAGGCACCACCGACCCCGAAATTAACTATTATGCTGGGAGAGAACCTTTCTATCAAAAAGGTTGTCCCACGGGAAGCGTTTGTCTTTCCAATCCCTGAGGTAATCGAGACAATAAGTTTATCGTGTATTTTGCCTTTATATAATGCTAATCCATGGGGAACTTTCTCATGAACCTTTTGAAGATCTCTCTGGATGATCTCGCCTTCAAAGGATACAGCTGATATTAACCCTATAGGGGATGCCAATCTTACTGTTCCCTCCTTACTCAATCTGGGACTCAATCACTATCGGCTGAAATAGAGATATTATAATAGAACATTCTGTTTTATACGATATACCTGTTTGGTTTGACAAAGTTTCATATTTCTTTTATGTTTAATAACTATAGCTCATGAGGAGTTTATTTTGAGGCTTCCAGAATGGATAAGAACGAAAGGCCTTGAGGGTATCCATGATACGAAACGAATACTCAGGAGTTACAGGGTCTCTACTGTATGCGAGGAAGCGAGGTGCCCGAATATTGGTGAGTGCTACTCAAAACCAACTGCCACCTTTATGATCCTCGGTTCAAAATGCACAAGGAACTGTGGTTTCTGCTCTGTGGAGTCTTCAGGGCCTGAGCCAATCGATCCCCAAGAACCAGAAAGAGTTGCTTTGGCTGCAAAGGAGATGAGATTAAAATATGTTGTCATCACCTCTGTGACAAGGGACGACCTCCCTGATGGTGGGGCAGGACATTTTGCGAGGACTGTTCATGCTGTTAGGAGATATCTTCAAGATGCAAAGATTGAGGTTCTCACACCCGATTTTAAGGGTAACATAAATGCCCTGATTACAGTATTACGTTCGGGACCGGATGTTTATGGCCACAATGTGGAGACCGTCCCGAGGCTCTATCCTGTTGTTAGACCCCGCGCAGATTATATTCGTTCCCTTGATATATTGAAATATGCTAAAAAGATTGCGCCTGATATAAATACTAAGTCAGGATTTATGCTGGGTCTCGGGGAGACATTGGACGAGGTTATAGATGTCCTGAAAGACCTCTGTGATGCTGGTTGTGATTTTGTTACTCTGGGACAATATTTGAGGCCTTCAAGGAAAAATCTGCCTGTTGTTGAATATATAAGACCCGAGATCTTCGAGAGGCTTCGCAACAGAGCCTTGAATATGGGTTTTAAATATGTAGCCTCCTCTCCCCTTGTAAGGAGCTCGATGAATGCAGAGGAGATGTTTACAAAAGTGAATAGTCTTTAGTGAATAGTAAGTTAGTAGTTTCAAATGTTTTATACTATTCACTATTCACTAAATTATGTGGGGATAAAGATGTTTGACTTCAACAGGATTCAGAGACTACCACCGTATGTATTCAGTATCGTAAATGCCCTCAAGATCGAGGCAAGACGTCAAGGAAAGGATATCATTGACCTCGGCATGGGGAATCCCGATGGCGCTCCACCAAAACATATTGTGGATAAACTTGTCGAGGCTGCAAGAAACCCTAAGAACCACAGATATTCTGCCTCCAAGGGGATAACCCAGTTAAGGAATGCAATTTGTGAATGGTATCTGAGACGCTATGATGTTGTCCTTGATTCTGAGTTAGAAGCAATTGCGACAATAGGCTCGAAAGAAGGCCTCTCTCACCTCGTACTTGCAACGGTGGGGCCTGGTGATGTGGTGATGACGCCAACGCCTGCCTACCCTATCCATCCTTATAGCGTCATCATAGCGGGTGGTGAGGTAAGGAGTATTCCTATCGGGCCTGGAATAGAATTCTTCGAAGAGATGGAAAGGGCATATAAGTCATCGTGGCCAAGGCCAAAGATGTTGATCATAAATTTCCCCCATAATCCAACTACAATGGTTGTAGAGGGACTGGATTTCTTTAAAAAGGTTGTAGATTTTGCCAAGGAGAATAATTTAATTGTCATGCATGACCTCGCTTATGCAGATTTGTGTTTTGATGGGTATAAGGCACCGAGTTTTCTCCAGGTTCCCGGTGCAAAGGATGTGGGTGTCGAGTTTTTCTCGATGACAAAGAGTTATTCAATGGCAGGATGGAGGGTTGGCTTCTGCGTAGGGAATCAGCAGATTGTAGGAGCTTTGACAAAGATAAAGAGTTATCTTGACTATGGTATGTTTCAGCCGATACAGATAGCAAGCATTATAGCATTACGAGGGCCCCAGGATTGCGTTGAGGATATAAGGAAGACCTATGAATCAAGGCGTAATGCACTGATAAAGGGACTTCGGAGTGCTGGCTGGAATGTACAACCTCCAAAGGCAACAATGTTTGTTTGGGCAGAGATACCGGAACGATTCAAGAAAATGGGTTCGCTGGATTTTTGTAAATTGCTTATCACAGAGGGAGGAGTAGCTGTATCTCCTGGAATCGGATTCGGAGAAGGAGGAGACACCTATGTTCGGTTTGCCCTTGTAGAAAATGAGCACAGGATCAAACAGGCTACAAAGGGGATAAACAAGGTGCTTAACAAATGATCAATGTTGGGATCATCGGTTTCGGTACTGTAGGTACAGGAACCGTGAAGATCCTTCTCAAAAATAAGGACATCCTGAAGGAGAGACTCGGATTTGAGATAAACCTCAAGAGAATTGCTGACCTTGATATTGTGCGGGACAGGGGCATAGATCTTCCTGAAGATGTTCTTAGTACAGATGTGGATGCTCTCCTGAATGACCCTCAAATTGATATCGTCGTTGAACTCATCGGTGGCATCAGACCTGCAAAGGACTTCATACTGAAGGCAATCAGTAATCGTAAACATGTGGTCACCGCTAATAAGGCCCTCCTTGCCACCGCAGGGAATGAGATATTTACTGCTGCGGTTCAGGCCGGAGTTGAGATCGGTTTTGAGGCATCTGTAGCAGGTGGCATTCCCATTATAAAGGTAATCAGGGAAGGCCTTGTCGCCGACAGAATAAAGGCTGTCTACGGAATCATAAATGGCACCTCAAATTATATACTCACAAAAATGACAGAGGAGAATGTTGAGTTTTCAGAAGCGCTGGAGGAGGCGCAGGATCTCGGCTATGCTGAAGCGGACCCAACTTTAGATATTGAGGGTATAGATTCTGCCCATAAGCTCGCAATCCTTGCCTCTCTTTCATACGGTATCCCTATCTCTTACGAAGATATTTACAGAGAAGGGA
>JBGQMP010000089.1:0-6451 GCA_041500685.1 Thermodesulfovibrionia bacterium
ACCTATTCTGTCAGAAAACCATCCTGAGAAAACCTTCAGCAGACTGGCTGTTGATTCTGCAACACCTTCTATAAGACCGATTAAGGATTTGTTCACGCCAAGGACATTCGCTAAAAAGAGAGGTACAAGGGGATATATCATCTCAGAACTTACATCCATAAAAAAACTCACAAGTCCAGCAACAAAAACATTCTTTCCAAAACCAAAAAACTTTCTATCTTTCATCACTTATAAACTCCTTGAAAACTTATAAGTTACCATGCCTTTTCTTCCAACCAATTTTTCTACAGCCCTCCACCATGATGTTCTCTCATTTTTGTCTCGGCCCAGCCTTCTATCCCTCTTCTTTAGAAAGCTTTTTAATTCTCTCAGTAATTGCTCATTATGAAGTCTCTGGATACTAGAAAAGGATTCAGTAATCTCACCATCGAGATGCTCTATAATTGACTTGAAATGCGGCTGGCAGACCCTTCTTTCTGATCGATCTACATTCTCAAAAGCTGCAACTGTTATATCCCCTATAAACTCATTTAAAAACTCTGCTTCCTTTGTCTTTAAATGCTCGCATACTAAACAACTGTTAGGTGGGAAACTATTATTCTCAATTAACATTGCACCCATAGATGCAACTGCTTCATGTGTAGTTAAAGAAGCAATACTCCAGAAGTGGTAGTTGCAGAATCCCTTTGCTAAAAAATCAGATTTTAAATCGTTGCTTGTGGTTAATTGATACTGAATTTCACTCATATAGTCAAATTCAGACCTATCAATGCGCTCACATATAGAACATCTTTGAGGTATAGATAAAATCTCTTTTATAACTGTTTCATCATCCATTCAGAATACCTTTTATTTTCGTCTTCGGTAAACCTATGATTCTGTATTTTGATTAAAATCTCCAAAATTAGAAAAACTCCTCTGCCCCCATCCTCCCCTCTCCCACAAGGGGGAGGGTTAGGGAGGGGCTAGTAGGAGTTATCAGTCCTGCTACATAGGACATTTCAAGAGAACGAACTCCATCGTTCTATGAATTTTCAATACCTCTTATAACGAGACCTGCTTCTGTAACTGAATGAGTTTCTCTTTGACTTCATTCATCTCCTTTTCGTTTTTTGTGAGCACAGCCTTTCGATCCTCAACAGCCTTCTCGCCCTTTGATTTCTGGCTCAGCCCCTTCTCTATTGCCGTAGATATTCCTTCAATGGTAGCCTCTAACCTCTGTAACATTTCCCACCTGAAATCTAATTTACTCTTATCAAGCCTCTCTGCAAAATCATATCTCACCCTTCCACCCTGCGTGTCTATCATCTCAAGCATAAACTCTTTCATTTTTTTCAGGATAATCTTATCACCTACGAACTTGGGTAGTGATAGTGTAAATGATGTTCTAAGCAGCTCAAGCACCACTGGTTCTTCCTTGAATTTATAGTAGAAGCCCGGTTTCACTGTCCATAGCTCCTCTGCCTTAAATGCCTCGAAGGGGATAGCAAAAAGCTCTGAAGAAAATTTAAAGAGAGAGTCAACGGTTTCATTTATCTTTGCAATAAATCTGCTACATAGAGCCTCGAAGGCAGAACCAAGTTTTCCGTCCTCCTTTGCCCACCAGTTGTTATAGGCATTCTTTACCTCATCTATAACATATTGTTCCAGGGCACTGTTTAACTCTTTGGATGGAAGTGAATGCTTCTCTTTATAAAAAGATTCGATCCCTGCAGTAAGTACAGAAGTTGTCTCTTTCTTAAACTCATCCAGATCTTCATCAAGACCCCTTTTGACAAGCCTGTTCACGTCGCCGTCAAGGAGTATGTCAAAATCCTGCTTTTCGAGCATAACCTCTTTTTTCTTCTTTTCAAACTTTTCAATCTTTCCCTTGAGTTCATCAATTGGCGTAGTCAGTGACTTCATCTCAAGTCCCAACTCGAACATTGTCTGTGACAGAATCCTCAATAGGGTGTTCGATACCGAAAGGAGCAGAACCTTACCTTTTTCTTCCATGAGGAAAGTATTCAGTATTCTTTCAAACTCAGGGAGATAACTCTTTTCAAGGATGTCTTTTGACCCTGATAATTTACCATCAAGGGCGAGCTTTGCTGATAGGGGGAACATCTTTGCTTCGTAGCCCATGCACTCCTCAATAATTCTCCTGGAGAAGGCAATGGATTCATCGAGGTCTTCATGGCCAACATAATCCGCCTTGTTCTGGAGGAAGAATATCCTATGAGAATATTCTTTTACATCCTTCAGAAAATCGAGTTCTGCCTGGCCCACTGGCTGGTCTACTGATAGAAGAAACAGTGCAGCATCTGATTTGGGCAAATACTGATAGGCAACATCTGTATTGTGCTGGTAAATAGAGCCAACACCTGGTGTATCTATCAGCCTCACGCCATCTTTCAGATAAGGGGATGGATAAGTAAGGATAACCTCCTGGACGCTCTTTTCATTTTTTGGGTTTCCCTTTTCTGTCACGTACTCTGACAGGCTTTCGGGCTTAATTTCAGTCATTCTTCCGTCATTGAAATAGACATTAATTTTTAATCCTTCACCATACTTAAGAATAGTTGCAATAGAGGTAAGAGGGACAACTGCTGTGGGCAATATCTCAGCTCCTAACAGTGCATTAATGAGCGTAGTTTTTCCTCTCTTGAACTGCCCGAGCACAACAAGATTAAACACATTGTTCTGGATTTTCTCTCTCAGTTCTTCGCAGGGACAACCGGGGATACCTTCGGTAGCAGACACGGAATCAATGCAGATGAGAAGTTCCTCTTTCAGATGAGAATATTTATCAAGAACCATTCTATCCTCCTATCACCATTCTGTCGGTAGGAGTAATTAATTATTCTAAACTAAAAACTCCTACCAATTCCTTTTGGTAGGAGTTATCAGTCCCACTCGGGCGGTTAGTGGCGAACTCCATCGCCTCACTAGGTCATTTTAAAATAAGATAGCAAAATAGATGGGTGCAAGTCAATTTTAATCACTTGGCTTTGATCACCTAACTTTCAAAAGCGCCTGGATGATCAACACGATAACCAGACTAATCAGAACATAAGTGGCGTAGATGTTCACGCTCCCAGTGTGCATCCGTCCGAGTAATGTAGCCATTGATTGAATCCATTTAACAATAGGCTGAAAAACTGAACGGTCCACGATATGAACTTCTTTACGTTCATTGTTGATAGCCGTACGGAAATGTTTAGCAATCGTTTCTTTCCTTTCATCAAGCGTTGAAGGGCGAAAGATCGCCTCAAAGATAACACGTACAGGATTTGAGAACCCTGTAGCAGTATAAGTCATCTCGGGCATTAACCGACGTACTCCTCCATCCCAGACGGGTTTTCTTGTCACCATCCTTGCTTTTGTCAGTACCCGAATCAGAATGAAGATCCCACTCAAGAGTAAGACCAGCACAACCAGCGTATATGAGGTTGACATAGCAAAGACCACAGGATTCCTCTCTGTACCCCTATGCAAGACAACCAACCCTCTACCGGGAATAACATTACGACCGGTCTGCGCTCCAAGGTCATGGAACTCAGATACAAAGGCGTCACTAAACTTTGGATCACCTTTGGCAACAGTAAAGAACGGTGGCACTAGTTCATCCACGACACTCTCCTGTGTCAGAGGGGTTATAGTATGATCCAGAACAGGAATTATATAAGTCGGGAGGATTCCAAAAAGGAGACAAGAGACAGCAAGCACCCCCATCGGAATCATCATAGAACGTCTCACCTCAACAGCCTTTTCAGCTTGTTTTGTTCTGGCGATTCCTAAAAAACTCATCGCAAAAGCCTTGACAAAACACGTAACCGCCAATGCAGCCGTTAGCGCTAACGCTGCACCGCAGAGGGCAAATACAATTTTAACCGCCTTTGATTGAAGTGCCGCACTCTGAAGCATTGTTTGCAGTGTCAGCCATTCACTCACAAAACCATTAAATGGTGGTAGGGCAGCAATAGATAGCGCACCTATAAGAAAGAAAAGTCCTGTCCATGGCATAACTTTCATCAACCCCCCGAGACGATCCATATTTCTGTCACCTACACTTGAATCTACCGCTCCTGCACCCAGAAATAGGAGGGCTTTATATAGGGAGTGATTAGTCATATGATACAATGCTGCAATAAAGGCGATACCTGCTAAAACAGAATATCCAGAGGCAGTAAATACAAATCCCGCTCCAATACCAGCAGTGATGATTCCCATGTTTTCAATGGAACTATGGGCAAGCATCTCCTTCATGTCCTTTCTTATTGTGGCATAGAGAATACCGACAAGAGCAGAAACGGTTCCGACAAAAAGGGTGATCAGGCCTAACCCAACCTGAGTAACCGGAAGAATATCAGCATTGACCCGAAGGATGCCATATATACCGAGATTAAGTATCACCCCGGATAGAAGAGCTGATACATTGCTGGGCGCTGCGGGATGGGCTTTAGGAAGCCATATGTTGTTAGGGACAAGGCCAGCTTTGACACTGAAGCCAAAGAAAGAGAGTAAAAATATCGCCCAACGACTGCTGTCTCCAAGTCCTGCGGATGCCGATTTTAAGGAAGCAAAATCAAGACCTCCTGACCCATTTACCAGAAGAAGGAAGGCAAAGGCTGCCATTATTGTCCCCGCTTCGCTCATGGCCAGCATCAGGTAACCTGACGATGTATTCTCATCTTTCTCATGTTCATAATTCACGAGTAAATAGGAAAGGATCGACATAATTTCCCATGTGAGCAAGAATGAAAAAATGTCATTTGCAATTAGAAGAAGGACGATGGATGCAAAGAGGAGATGATAAAAGACACTGAACGTCTTCAGGTTGTATCGGCTAAAATACTTTTTCATATACCCTGCTGAGAAGATCGAAACGGGCAAAAACACCAACCCGGTTATGAAAATGAAAAGAGCAGAAAGACGATCCATCTGAAAAACCAGTGTTCCTAAAAAAGGCAACGTCCAGAGTTCAAACTGAAAAGGAATACCATAAAGAAGAACATTCCCACTTGACCATAAAATTGAAATCGCTGCTATAGAAGATATCCAAGCCAGAAACAGAGGATTCCTGCGGTCAGGAAGAAAGGCGGAAAGAACAACCCCTAAACTGCATAGTATTAGAAAAAGAATTAAAAAATTGCTTGGGTTAATCATAAGGTCTTCCTCCCTTCAGTGGACCTCGGGGATGTAAGTGAAGCCGAAGGCTTCCGTGAAACCAGTAAAAGTAACCCGTGAATGATAGATAGCGGTGGTGGAGGGCATCCAGGCACCACAATATCTGCAGGAATTAAATTTGATATACCTGCCTCAGATGCAAAGCTTGGACCAAAGATACCACCTGAAATGGCGCATGTGCCGATTGCTATGACTCGCTTAGGTGCTGGCATTGCATCATAGGTCTTCTTGATCGGAAGGCGCATGTGGTCTGTAACCGGACCGGCCACTAATAATACATCGGCCTCCCTGGGTGTTGGAGTTATAAAAAAACCGAGACGATGAATATTATAGTAGGGCTTGTTTATCTGTTCGATCTCACTTATACAAGCTCCGCAGGCGCCGCCATCTACGAATCTGATATGAAGGGAGTGGTCAAAAGCCTTCCCCAATACACGGGACGGATCATCAATCTCCTTTGTAGATACTGCCCATTCATGTCCCCTGTCCCAATCAACGGGGTTATGTATACCCCGCAGGCATCGAAAACAGTGAATACAGTGCCTATAGTCCACCGAAATCATCTCCTCTATATAATTGAGCGCTTGTGTCGGACATCGAGAAACCACTTGAGCTTCATCACCCATAGTTTGCTTCCCTCGTGGTAATCCCGGTGATATCCCGAGAGCTGTTTCCTCCTTGTCCGGGTATAATGTTGTTTTAATCCCTGTTTTAAGTCCCTTGAAAACCCATTTATTCATATTATCTTCCTCCTACCGATCACATTCTGCATTTGATAAGCCGAAAGTGGCCATTATGATTGGAAAGTCCTGAAAGGCAAAATCTTCTGCTGCCAGATGAAACCCATGCCAATTGGTGAAAGAGGGCGTTGTTATGCGATAGCGAGCTATCCTACCATCTTCACCTAACTTCACCCAGTGAAATGCAGCACCACGTGGCGCTTCTACCCATCCGAGGGACGATCCATGAACCATTGAAAATACTGGTGAGACGACAGGTCCTGAAGAAAGAGAAAAGGCTACCTGATGGATAATTTGTGCAGACTGTTCTGCCTCACTAAAGAGAACCCTGAGACGGGCATAACCGTCACCTTCTTGCTCACATGGCACAATAAAATCAACCTTTTCATACCCGGAATAAGGTAGCACCTTGCGAAGATCCCTGATCATACTAGATGCGCGAGCAACGGGGCCGACCAGTCCGTAAGAGACTGCCCGTTCTCTGGAAATGGTTCCAACTTCTTCCAGACGATCGAGAAAACTACTGGAGAAACAAAGCATCT
>JBGQMP010000090.1:0-6434 GCA_041500685.1 Thermodesulfovibrionia bacterium
GTAAAAAGCCGATGTCTGCTACTGCCTTCCTACAGGGAAGGAGATTAAGAGAAGGAAGTTATTTTAATGAGTCGTAAATGGGTTAGGGGTCTTACTCTTAAAATTTTATATCCCCTCCTCATGCTTGCAGGCTCATTTTCGAAGAACAGGAAGGAGGTTTATCAGAGGTTGATTATTAATCTGAATAACACACTGGTGAAAAAAGAAAAGACCAGGGTAAAAAGTATACTCCTTCTTTTGCCACACTGCCTTCAGATCAATGAATGCGATGTCAGACTAACATTCAACATCTACAACTGTAAAAGATGCGGCAAGTGTGGGATTAAAGACTTGATCCAGATTGCCGAGGATAATCATCTGACCCTTTTCATTGCAACAGGTGGCTCTCTTGCAAGGAGGATCATAAATGAAATAAACCCAGGGGCTGTGGTTGCGATTGCATGTGAGAACGACCTGAGTAGTGGAATCGCTGATACATATCCACTTCCCATATTGGGTATCCCAAACGAACGGCCTTTTGGACCATGCTTCAATACAAACGTCGATTTAGAGAAAGTGAAAGAAGCGATTGAATTTTTCTGTGACAGTACTGACCGTTGAAAGCGTTATGAACTATAGAAGGATGAATAAATTCATGAGTGAAGAGAAGACGGTATCCATACAAAGAGAGATGAGTAAACTGCTTAAGGCACCTCTTTATATACTTTTTTTCATACTCCTCGGCCTGATTTTTGGTTATCTCACTTTTAAGGTTCTGAGTTTCAGCCGAACTGTCGAAGTTCCTGACTTATATGGGAAGAATCTGGTTGAGGCAAATGAACTTCTCACAGAGAAGGGGCTCTATCTCAAAATTGAAGGTGAAGATTTTGATTCCGTTATACTGCCCGGACATATATTCAGACAGGATGTGCCAGCCAAGAAAAAGGTGAAAGAGGGGAGAAGCATAAAGGTTATCGCAAGCAAAGGTCCGAGGGTGCAGTCGATACCGATGCTTGTGAATGAAACGCTCCCGAATGCTGAATCTATACTCTTTAAAGAGGGGTTAAAGATAGCAAAGGTAATAAGGTTGCACTCGGATAAGGTCGAAAAGGACAGGATTATAGCACAGAAGCCTGACCCCAGTGAAAGAGTAAGTGACTATATCACAGTGCTTGTTAGTGCAGGACCCCATGAGTTAATCTATTACTGCCCTGACTTCAAAGGCATGGCTGTCGAGGGCGCAAAAGAACTTATAGGAAGATTGAACCTTAAAGTAGAAACGGGAGGTTCCGGCAATAACGTAAGGGCTCAGAAACCAAAACCCGGGACATATGTAAAAACAGGAGATACAATTTACCTGCAACTTGGGTGATTGATTCTTAAAATCTAAGGAATTCATAGTTGTTAATCTACGCAACCTAAAGGTTGCGGCTACCTTGTATAATTAGGTTAAGCAAAATACCATGGTTAAGATAGCACCTTCGATACTTTCTGCCAATTTTCTGAAACTCGGGGACGAGATAAAAGCTGCCGAGGAATCAGGTGCAGACATGCTTCACATTGATATTATGGATGGTCATTTTGTCCCCAATATAACCATCGGTCCCTTTATTGTGGAATCAATCCGAAAGATTACATCTCTGCCGCTCGATGTCCACCTGATGATAGAAGAACCAGACACATATCTCCTGGATTTTATAAAGGCAGGAGCTGATTATATTACTGTCCATCTCGAGGCATCAGTGCATCTTCACAGAACGATTCAGTGGATCAAGGAGGGAGGTGTGAAAGCTGGTGTCTCGCTCAACCCTGCAACTCCTGTGTGGAGTCTCGAGGATATATTACCTGATATAAACCTCGCACTGTTAATGTCTGTAAATCCAGGTTTTGGAGGCCAGAAGTTTATTCCTCAGGTTATTGAAAAAATCAGGACATTGAAAAGCTTTATCTACGAGAAAGGACTTTCAACGCTGGTAGAGGTTGACGGTGGCATAAACCTCGATAATGCTAAGAATGTAGCATCTGCGGGTGCTGACATCCTTGTTATGGGATCTGCCTTTTTTAATTCCATGGATTACAAAGAAATCATAAAAAGAGTAAAAGAACGCCTTGCAGATTGAAAGCCTCATTAACCGTGCTGAAAAGCTAAAAGAAAATTCTTCATATCAACAATCACTGAAACTGTTTCAAAAGGCATTTCAGGAATATGTAAAGATATGTGATCTTGAGGGTATGCTCCACTGTTTGCTTTCTCTGGGGGATATTTATCGGATGGTAGGAAACTTTGACCCTGCTGCAAAAAACTATTCAGAAGCAATAAAGCTTGCCAGAAAACACGGGAGGACGATCCGGGTTGCTGATGCAAGGGTTGGGCTTGGCCTTTCCCTGAGAGCACAGGGAAAATGGAAAGAGGCGCTCAAACTCATTCATGAATCTATGAAGACATACCGCGAAAATGATGACACAGAAGGTCTTGCCTTTTCACTCTGGGCAGAGGCAGGGGCCTTAAGGATAAAGGGCAGTATCATTGAGGCAATCAAGACCTTCGAGGACTCTCTTAAGATATTTAAGAACCTGAAGAACAAACAGGGGATAGGTTTTTGCCTTTGTGGTCTCGGAGGGACATCCCGCGTGGCTGGGCTCTTCAGCGATTCTCTCAAATATTATACTGATGCGAATAGATTATTTTCTCATATCAAAGATATATTCGGGATAGCCTATTCTTACTGTGGTATCGGGAATGCCTATAGGGTGCTGAAGGATTATAAAAGTGCCCTTACCAATTTCGCAAAGGCAGTCAGACTCTATAAAAAGATTGGTGACAGGGTAAGTTATTCTTATACGCTATGGAGTCTTGGGACAACCTATAAAATGATGGGAAACTTCAAGAAGGCACGTGATAATTTCATCAAGGCTATGCTACTATTTAAAAAGACAAAAGACCCGAGAGGTATCATTTACTGTAGACTCGGTCTCGGCGAGCTCGACATCCTCGAAGGCAGAAAAACCATTGCAATGAAACGATTAAGATTGGCGCTTTTTGAATCAATGAAGAATAGCTTTGCTGTAGAGAGGTGCCATGCCGCGGCAATCTTGTCCTATATGAATGAAAATAATCCCCCCCCATCCCCCTATGTCCTCCCTTACCAATGGGGGATTAAGAGGGGTGCTAAATGGGCGCAGGGGGGATTTCCTGGAAAGATAGATGATAGCTGTTATAACAGGCTCGGATTGAGACTTGAGTTTCAGGGTCTACCTTTTAATATCCCGTAATAAAAGTAACGAGTAACAGGTAACGAGTGACAAGCGATAAAATATAAAATTTCTTTTCCCGGATCTTGTTACTCGTAACTTGTTACTGATTTTGGTGGGGGGTTAACGTGAGATCCTTGAATATACCTAATACACTGACAATAACAAGGATTATTCTTATTCCTGTGTTTGTAACCGCCATAGTTTACAAACGCTACAACTATGCCTTCTACCTCTTTTTAGCGGCAGCAGTTACGGATATATTTGATGGGCTCTTTGCACGTCTTAAAAACCAAAAAACTTCACTGGGCACGTTTCTTGATCCCCTTGCTGATAAGTTCCTTATTGTCACAGCAATCATCATTTTATCCACCTATGGTTGGATACCTAAGTGGCTTGCGATCACCGTGATAAGCAGGGATACCATCGTTGTTATCGGCTGGTTTCTTCTCTATCTTGTGACAGGTACCGTTAAGGTTGAGCCTTCAATACTTGGAAGAGCTATGATATGGATACAGAGTATTTTTATTGCGTATGTGCTTATGAATATGACTTTTCTCTCCCTGCCTGCACTACAACCTGTGCTTCAATGGATAACGGCAGGAATCACCATAATCTCTGGTATACACTATATTTACAGGGGATTGAAACTGACTCATGCAATCTGAAAACGGCATAGAGATTGATCGTATCTACCCTGGCAGTCAGGCAGAAAGATTAGGTCTTCTTCCTGAAGATGTACTGGTCTCTGTCAACTCGCACAAACTGCGTGACCCTCTTGATTTTATGTTTTATAGTTCTCATGATTCTGTTGAGATAGATGTAAAGAGAGATGAGAAAAATTTTAATATCCGTGCTGTAAGAGAAGAGGGGAGAGGATTCGGCGTAGATTTTAAACCATTGAAGGCAATGACATGTAGAAACAACTGCATATTCTGTTTTGTCAAACAGTTACCTAAGGGACTCCGTAAAACACTATACATAAAAGATGATGACTACAGGATGTCATTCCTTTATGGGAATTATATTACCCTTACGAATTTGAGAAAAGAAGATAAGAAACGTATTGTTGAACAGAGGTTAAGCCCGCTCTATGTCTCCGTACATGCAACGAGTAAAATTATAAGGAATAAACTCCTTGGAAATGCAAAGGCTCCTGACATCCTTAAAGAAATAAAATTCTTCACAGATAATAAGATAAGACTCCATACTCAGATTGTACTTTGCCCTGGTTACAATGATGAGCAAGAACTCAATAAGACAATTCATGACCTCTGCAGTTTTTATCCTTATGTCTCATCGATTGCAGTTGTCCCTGTTGGACTTACCATGCACAGGAGGCAAACCATCAGACCTGTTGAAAAAGAAGAGGCCAGAGATGCACTGAAGATAGTCGAATCTTTTCAGAAGAGGTATAAAAAGAAACATGGTGACCCTATTGTATATGGAGCAGACGAACTCTATATCAAGGCTGAGATACCTTTCCCACCGCTTAAAGACTATGGGGATTTTCCTCAGATAGAAAACGGTGTAGGAATGGTAGCGCTTTTCATAAACCGTGTAAGGAAACTCAAGATTCCAAAGTTGAATCTTCGAAAAAAGAGGTTTCTTACATTCACAGGGCTATCGTTTTATCGCTTTCTCAAAAGGTTCATAAAACTCCTTAATACAGAGGGCATAAATGTAGATCTCATACCTGTTGAGAATAGATTATTCGGGACGTCCGTTACTGTTACAGGACTGCTAACGGGAAAGGATGTAATAAAAACACTATTCGATAGAATAGGGGGTCAGGAAATGGTACTCGTACCAGACGTAGTATTGAAAGATGGGGAGAACATGTTTCTCGATGACTTCACCCTGAAGGATATGGAAGAGGCACTTGGTATGCCCGTGAAGAAGATCGAATCAACCCCGGAAGGATTGATACAGGGGATTGCGAGTGAGGGAGAATGAAACTCAGCGGCAGAACGAAGATAACAGGCCTATTTGGATATCCTGTTGAACATACCTTATCTCCTGCAATGCACAATGCTGCCTTTGAAGCACTTGGTCTTGATTACTGTTATGTTGCATTTCCAGTACACCCTGATTACCTAAGAGAGGCAGTAAAGGCAATAAAAGCTCTGGATCTCTGTGGAGTCAATGTCACTATCCCACATAAGGAGAAAGTAATACCTTTCCTTGATGAGATTGACAAAGAGGCATCTTATATCGGTGCTGTTAATACGATAGTAAATTCAGATGGAAAGCTAAAAGGGTATAACACTGATGGAAGGGGGTTTATGCAATCCCTTTTTGAGAATGGCATTACTTCTGAGGGAAAAAATGTATTAATAGTAGGTGCAGGAGGTGCATCAAGGGCAATAAGCTACTATCTTGGCAAGGAGGTGCAAGAATTATATTTATATGACATTGAAAAGGAAAAGGCAGAAAGACTCGTCGATGGTCTAAAAAAGATTCGTAATAATATATCTATTGTTGATGATGTTGCCAGGATAGAAAGATTCCATCTATTAATAAATGCTACACCCTTAGGATTAAAAGATGAAGACCCTTTACCCTTTGATACTGCTCTCCTCAGGTCAGACCAGATTGTTTGCGATCTCATCTATAAAAAGACACGGCTCCTCAAAGAGGCATCAAAAAAGGGGTGTATAACTTTGAATGGTCTTGGCATGCTTTTATGGCAGGGAGTTTTTGCCTTCGAGCTCTGGACAGGCCAGTCTCCACCCGTTGATATCATGCGTGATGCCTTATACAAGAGCATGGAATAGAAAGATACACAATGCAAGAAGAAAGGAGTTTAATATGGCTGGAGTTAATGAAAAAAGTGAGTTCGGCAGGATAGAAGATTTTATAGCCATCGTTAAAGAAGGGAAAGATGTCCATGTAACAGTTGAGCTAAGGAAACAGATTGTCGCACAGAAGGTACACCCGGGAGATACTGAGGATATGAAAGTCGAAATAGATATGTACCTTCTTGTAGGAGATTATACTTTCGGGGTAGGAAAGGATGTTAAACACGTTTCAAAAGTCTATATGTTTGGATCTTCTGAGGAATTTCCGGATGCAACCAAAATTAATACAGTTATCGCTAACGCACGTTTAAAGGTCGATTACCAGCGGTTGAGAAACGCAAATATTACATTTGAGGAAAAGTATTTCTAAAGACATCCCAGACTAGAACTTGCAAATTGCAC
>JBGQMP010000091.1:0-6333 GCA_041500685.1 Thermodesulfovibrionia bacterium
CGACGAGCTGCTTTTTTGGATACATCATAAACATCTTCTCCCCCAGTCACAGAATACACAGAATATTTACTAAAATATTTTCCAAATTTAAGTAGTTTTTTTGCCAGAGGAACAGGGACTTCGGGCATATGGTTTTTTAATATTGCTTCAAAATATGCGGATGTAATTTTTTTCTTGCTATTATATTTACTCAGAAGTTTCTTATAAGTTCTCTGATAGAGTTTGCTTATAAATTAAAAAGAGGAGGCATTGTATGAGGATAACACCGCTTGATATCCAGCAGAAGCAGTTTCCCTATAAGTTTAGAGGGTTTGATGATGAAGAGGTGTATGCATTTCTCGAGTTAATCAGGGAGGAGATGGAAGATTTGCTCAGGGAAAATGCATCACTGAAAGAGAACGTAATAAGATTCGAGAACCAGATTAAAGAGCATAAAGACATGGAAACAACTCTCCGGGAAACTCTTGTTACAGCTCAACAGATGGTCGAGGAGTATAAGTCGAATGCAAGGAAAGAGGCAGAACTCCTTATAAAAGAGGCTGAGCTAAGGGCAGATACTGTTCTCAAGGAGGCTCAGGAGAAGGTGATAAAGATTCATGAGGATATTGTTGATCTGAAGGGAATCAGGCGCCACTTCAAAGAAGAACTGAAGAGGTTAATCGAGGGACATTTGAAGATGCTCGAGTATGACAAGGAAAGGGAGGAAGAAGGACAAGGTATAACTGAACAATGACGCGATATAATGCTTTAAAGGGCCTCCAGGATATCCTACCACCAGAAATATATCTATGGCAGAAGGTTGAAGAAGTCGCTAAGGATGTATTTTCTGCATATGGCTTCCAGGAATTAAGGGCACCGATCATAGAGTCGACGGACATATTTATCAGAAGCATTGGTGAAACTACTGATATCGTCGAAAAAGAGATGTACACATTTCCTGATAAAGCAGGCAGAAGTATTACCCTCCGGCCAGAAGGAACTGCTCCTGTTGTGCGATGCTATGTACAGAACCACCTTTATGATCTCCCCTCTCCACAGAAATTTTTCTACTCAGGCCCGATGTTCAGGTACGAGAGGCCGCAAAAAGGCCGTTTCAGGCAGTTCTACCAGATAGGTGTTGAAGCCTTAGGGACATCAGACCCAAAAATGGATGTTGAAATACTATCAATGCTCAGACTTTTCCTTGAGAAACTCGGCCTCAAGGGACTTTCTTTTGAAGTGAATTCCATCGGCTGCGAGAAATGCAGGCCTGATTACAAAAAGGCTCTCCTTAATTTCTTTTCAGGTAAGATTAATGAGTTTTGTCCTGATTGTAAAAGGAGACATGAGTTCAACCCGCTCAGAATACTCGACTGTAAGGTAAAAGAATGTATAAAGCTCAGGGTCGGTACTCCCAGGGTTACGGATTTTCTCTGCAATGATTGCAGTGAACACTTTGAAGCATTCTCAGCACTGCTGAAATTGCTTGATTTTCCTTATGTCGTAAATCCTGATATGGTCAGAGGACTCGATTATTACACAAGGACAACCTTTGAGGTTACCAGTAGGCACCTCGGCGCTCAAAATGCAGTGGCTGCCGGCGGCCGCTACGACAGGCTTGTTGAAGAATTTGGTGGTCCACCTACGCCTGCGATTGGCTTTGCTATAGGGATGGAAAGGATGGTAGAGTTGCTGAAAGCTTCAGACAAGCTTGTAATTCCAGCGCCAAGGGTTTTTATTGCCACAATCGGAGCACCTGCTGAGAGAAAGGGACTCCTTATTGCAAAAAGTCTCAGAGAGAAAGGGATATGGGTCGAAATCGGCTATGCTGACCATTCATTAAGGAGTCAACTAAGAAAGGCAGATAGACTATCAGCTAAGTATGTCCTGATAATCGGCGATGATGAGATCAGCTCAGGGAAATTAAAATGGAAATGCCTATCAGATGGAAGTCAGGGAGAAATTTCATTGAATGAAGCCCTTGAGTTCTTCATTAACAAACCGCAGTGAAAATCAACCTACCCTATGGAGTTTTCTTACTCTGAACTTAACTCCAAGCGCATCAGTAATTTCCCGACACTTTTCGATATCAACACCCTCAAGTTCAACGACTGTTGCCTGAACATTGGGTATATACTTCTTTGATTCCTTCATAAATTCAATGACCTCTCTAAATACATTTTTATAAACAGGTCTGCAGATTTTGTTGTATGTCTCTTCATCGTGTGCATCAAGGCTTACAGAGATACCATCAACAATGCCTTGAAGCTCGGGGAGGATATTTCTTCCATGGATAAGGTTCCCATGTCCATTGGTGTTGATCCTGACCATGCCTTTCTTCTGTTTTATCCACTCGGAAAGACTCTTAACCAGATCAAGCCTGATGAGTGGTTCTCCATAACCACAGAATACAACCTCCTTGTATTTTGATGGATCACCTATTGCATTTTTCAGTTCTTCCTCAGTTGGCTCGCAAGAAATCCTCAAGTTGTGCCCCTTCACATAGTCAGTGATAAATCTTACACAAAAAGAGCAACGGTTTGTACATCTATTGGTAATATTAAGATAAAGGTTATCTCTTATCTTATAAGCTATCTCACCTGCCTCTGGCATCGGTCCGATTCGGAAAAGCCTTTTTGCGTTTAGAGTTGTAATCCTTGCAAGGTCTTCTATGCTTATGCCCCTGATCTCTGAAACAGTCCTAGCTATATGCACAATATAAGCGGGCTCATTCCTTTTTCCCCTGAATGGTTCAGGTGTGAGATAGGGGGCATCTGTCTCGATGAGAAGATAATCATCAGGTATTGCCTTCGCAATCTCTCTTAACTTTCTGGAATTTTTGAATGTAACAGGCCCTGCTATGGATATGTAAAACCCCATCGCCATACCCCTCTCAGCCATATCCATGTCACCGGAAAAGCAATGGAAGACCCCCTTGTCTATGCCCGAATCCTTTATGATTTCGAGAGTATCTTTTTTGGCCTCTCTGCTATGAATGACAACAGGTAGACCCGTCTCTTTTGCAAGGGCCAATTGCCGTTTGAAGACCTCCCTCTGGGTTTCTCTCGGGGAATTGTCATAATGATAGTCAAGGCCTATCTCCCCTATGGCAACCACCTTCTCCTTCGATGTCCATTCTCTGAGCTTGTGATAAATATCATCAGAGAAGTCCTTTGCATCATGTGGATGGATTCCGACAGTTGCGTAAACAGAATCATATCTTTCTGAAAGACCAATACCGCCTATATTGCTTCCCAGATCTGAGCCTATCGTTATAATTACTTCGATACCCGCATTTTTCGCCCTTTCGATAACCTCATCCCTGTCAGGATTAAATTCATCCATCTCAAGATGGCAGTGAGTGTCAATAAAACTCAATTTATTCATGTAAAAGAGATGTTATTAAAAATGACTGAAGGTTTTCAAGCAGCGAATTATATCCAATCAATGCTTACAATCTTCTCTACATGTTTAAAATCAGGGTCACCTGTAAGGATAGTAGCTCCCTCCTTAATGGCCGTGGCAACTGCAAAACAGTCAGCATATGAGATCGGGTATTGGGCTTTGATTTTGGCTGCTTGAATGACCTCCTGCAGGGCATTCGAAATATTAGTTATGGGGAGGGTAGGCAAAATGACACCTAAAAAATATTCAGCCTTTTCTAATCCCCTTTCCCTTGCAAGGATGTAAAAGGTTTCACCAATGTTAATGTCATTCATCAGGATTTGAGTTTTACTTGAGGAGAGTAATTTTTCTACTTTTTCATAATTATCTTCTTGCTTTAGATATGCCAGGAGAGCGAAAGAGTCGAGTATTTTTTTTCTCCTCACGCTTTTTATCCTCCTCTCGTTCTTTCAGTAATGCCTTAGTCAGTGAAGGCCCTTCCTTGAAAATACCGCAGAAATGCTTTACAGGGTCCTCTGGAAGAGGTTCTATCTCGGCATGACCTTTAACGACTTTTAAGAGTACCTTCTGTTTAGGCTTTATGCCAAGGGATTTTCTTACCTCTTTCGGAATTACCAACTGTCCTTTTGATGATACAGTTACAATAGGCATGTCTTACCTCCATATTAATCTGCTTACTTTATAGAATAAGTGTAACTGTATAATATATGCTTTGTCAATCATCTTGCCTGCTTGTTGGGACATTAACATACCATTTTGGGGGAGATTTTTGGCGGGGTTAGAAAACACCGCCTATCGTTTGGAAATCAGCATGAGGCGGACTGCCCCGCAATCTGAAAGATCCATTTCGGAATGAACAGATATGGCAATTAAATCTATCTATATATATAATTATTATGCAATATGGGCGGTTAGCTCAGTTGGGAGAGCGCCACGTTCGCAACGTGGAAGTCGGGGGTTCGAATCCCCTACCGTCCACCATAATTATTTTCATAAATAAACAGAATTAGTACCCCTGAAACGGTGCACAAATGGTGCACAAAATCTTACATTTGGTAGTGGGTCATTTTGATTTTTTAGGTTGATGACAAAAAATTGATGGGGATATTTTATTGTTAAATTAACTAAATACATGATTGACCAAAATTATTAATTTCCTGCAGGAATGAAATCATGTACTGTTAGGATGTCATAAACGGGCAAACCCAATTCTTCTATATTTTGCTTGCCATTCTGTTCGCATCGGTCAACTAAGACAATCACCGCATCAACAATCAAGCCGTGTTCTCTCGCAATTCTAATGGCCTTTATAGTAGAGGCTCCAGTGGTAACAACATCGTCCACGATCGCAACATGATCTCCGGTGTTGACATTTCCTTCTATTTGAAGTTTTAGTCCATATCCCTTAGGTTCTTTCCTAATCACAAAAGCCTGGATAGGTTCTTTGGCATCATAGGAATATCGCGCAACCGCATAAGCAATGGGGTCTGCTCCCATTGTCAGCCCACCTATAGCGCTAACTCGTAAGTCAGTTTCCTTTATTTTCTCAAAGACGAGTTTGCCGATGAGATATGCTCCTTCTGGAGAATAGGTGGTCTTTTTCATATTGAAATAATAATTGCTGGATGCTCCTGAAGAAAGCTTGTAAATAGGTTTCTCGCTATATTGAAATGATAATTGTCTGATAAGTTCTTTAAGTCTTTCTCTCTCGTGCATGGCTTGAGAATTATATTGAATATCTTCGAGAAAAATCAAAGGAAACTTTTTTCGATAATCGAACAATCTATACCTTCCAATAAATTTAAAATAACCCACTACCTATTTTTGGATTTGATATAATTTAACAATAATTAATATCCAAGGTTAAAACAGCAAAGAAAGGAGAAAGAAATGAATCAATCAGATCAACCAAAGGAATCTGCTGCGTTCATTACATCAAGGGATACCCTTGATGGTGCTTATCCTGGACTGATTTTAGGTATTAACGCAAGACGATTGGGAATGCAGGCAAAGGTATTTTATACCTTTATGGGAATCAACGTTATTCGCAAAAGATGGGCAGAAAAAGCCAAATTCCAGCCTCCCGGATTCATGGGTGCTATACCGGGGATGTCAGCCCTCGCAACATGGATGATGAAAGGAAAGATAGAAAAGGCGCAAATACCTACCCTGCCCGACCTTCAGGAAATGGCAATGTTTGAAGGGGTAGAGTTTATAGCATGCAAAATGACTATTGATATGATGGGTCTTACAAAAAACGATTTTATTGAGGGAGTTACAATACAAGCCGCTGAGGAATTCCTGAAGTACGCTAAGGATTGTAAGATCTGTTTGTACACATAGTGTTTTTATTGCTGCCCTTTAACATCCTTGCACCGGGTGTCGTTAAACAACACGCAATGTTCGGAGTGTACCATTTTGAAAGGTTCTTTATGCCTGCATTGAGGCCTCTTTTTGTAACCTCTCCCACTCTTTGTCAATACCTTCCTGAAACTTCTTTATGAGCCATTCGTTTTCAGGACTGAAGAGGTGTTTGAATCTTCCCTGAGGCTTGAGAAAATCTACAATGGGTTTTTTCTCTTTCGGCTTAAAGGTTATTCTTGTGGCTCCGTTTTCGACCTCATAGAGCGGCCAGTAGCAGGTATCTACAGCAAGCCTGCTCAGCATGATGGCATCGTCAGTCCTCGACCTCCATCCGCGATTGCAGGGAGAGAGTATATTCATAAACTTTGGGCCCTTTATTGAGTGTGCCTTTCGGACCTTTTTCATGAGGTCAAGCCAGTTGCTTATTGATGCCTGGGCGGTATAAGGAATATCATGTGCAGCCATAATCCTAGTAAGATTCTTTTTCTCCTGTATCTTTCCGGGGATACTTGTTCCAGCAGGACAAGTTGTGGTTTCTGCACCGAGAGGTGTAGCGCTTGAACGCTGTATCCCCGTATTCATATA
>JBGQMP010000092.1:0-6169 GCA_041500685.1 Thermodesulfovibrionia bacterium
CCCTCGCCCCCTCCCCTTGAGGGAGGGGGGTGGGGGAGGGGTAATATTTTCATATTTTTTCCCCTTTTCTCTGGCTCTTACGTAAATTTTAATGGGAGTTCCCATAAATGAGAACTTCTCCCTTAAAGCCTTTTCTATAGATCGTACGTATCTATCTTTTAAGACAGAAAGATAATTTGTGAAGATCACAAAAGCAGGGGGTTCTGTCTTGACCTGCGTTATGTAATAGAGCTTCACTTGCTTACCTTTGTAGGTAGGCAAAGATATTCTGGATAGAGATTCTTTGAAAAACCTGTTCAGTTCCGCTGTAGGTATCCTTTTCTTTCTCTCTTTGATTATCTCATCGATTATGGGGAAGACTTTTGTAATACGTTTCTTCTCTATTGCAGATATAGTCAGAAATGGTGCATATTGGATAAACCACATCTTTCTGTTCAACTCACTGCCTAATCTTTTGTATTCCTCGTCAGGCCTTTCAACAAGATCCCATTTGTTAAGGAGAAAGACCGCTCCTTTTCCATAACCTTCAACAATTCCTGCTATCCTCTGGTCCTGATCTACAATTCCCTCGTTTGCATCTATGACGATGAGGGCAACATCGCATCTCTCTATGCTTCGTACTGCTCTCACCATTGAAAACCGTTCGACAGAGTAACCTATTTTGCTTTTTTTCCTCAGTCCCGCAGTGTCAATAAACAAATATTTTTTCCTATAATACGCGCAGATGCTGTCTATGGAATCTCTTGTTGTCCCTGGAATAGGGCTTACAATCATCCTCTTCTTGCCAAGGAAGGTATTGATTAAAGTAGATTTACCAACATTCGGTCTTCCAACCACAGCAATCTTTGGGTAATCAACCTTTTCTTCGAGATAGGAAGGAAGGAGAGAGATTAACCGATCCATAAAATCATCATATCCATAGCCAGTCTCAGCAGAAAGGGGCCATAACTCATCAGTACCTATTGGATGAAAATCATGAATCCTCTCTTCATGTTTAGGCACATCAATCTTGTTTACCACCCAGAGCACCTTTTTCCCTGAAGACCTGAGGAGCCGTGCAAGTTCCATATCTGATGGGGTAATGCCTACCTTTCCATCAAGGAGGTGTATGATAATGTCTGCCTCTTCAATAGCAAAAATAGCCTGTTCTTTGATATGTAAGAAAATGTCTTCAGGAGGCTCTGGATAAAAGCCTCCTGTATCTACAACGATGAATCCTTTTCCCTCCCACTCTGCGTCACGATAGTTCCTGTCCCTCGTAACACCAGGAATATTCTCAACAATCGCAATATGAGACCCTGCTATTCTGTTAAAGAGGGTGGATTTACCCACATTCGGTCTTCCTACTATAACAACAATTGGCTTTGACATAGGTAAAGGTGGAACCTACTTCTTTGATTTCTCCTCAGCAAAAAAACGGCTAAGAAATTCAGTATCAGCAGGTGATAGGTCAAACTTGATACATGCCTCACTGATTAATTTTGCAAGATTGGCATCTTCCCTGCTTTGGCGCTCCTCTGATATCCATCTGACTGCCTTCCTTAATTGTTCTCCTTCTGGCAGAATGCTCATGTTCACCTCCATGTAATGTTAATGGTTCATACCTTAAGCTCTTGGTCTTAAGTCACACAGGTTATTTTACCTTATCTAACACCTTGCTATCTATTTTTTGGAGTTGCTGAGGATTGACTGTGCCTTTCTGCTTGCGTTGGTATAAGAAAAGGATTATGATTTAGAGAATAAAAAATTTCACAGTTACATTCTATGATTTATGGAGTCGGCATAGACATTATCAGTATTGAGCGAATGAAAAAGGTCGTGGAGAAATGGGGTCGGAGGTTTCTCGAGCGGGTATTTACGGAAGACGAGATTTCTTACTGCCATGAGAAGAAAGAACCCTATCTGTCGCTTGCAGTCCGTTTTGCTGCGAAAGAGGCCTTGATAAAGGCACTAGGCCAGGTATCACCTGTATCTTTAACTGACATTGAGGTTGTGAACGCGGATACCGGGAAACCACTTTTACGGGTTAAAGGAAAACTCGGAAATGTTTTAAAGGAGAAATCAATAAAAAAGGCACACCTGAGTCTAAGCCACGAGCACGAGTACGGAGTTGCGTGTGTGGTATTAGAGCAGAGTACTACAGGTCGAGAGGAATGAAAATCGTTACCGCAGAAGAGATGCGGCTTATTGATAAAAAGACCATTGAAGAATATGGTATCCCTGGCGTTGTACTTATGGAAAGGGCAGGGCTTGCGGTTGCCTCCAGGATAAAAGAACTCTTTGGTCGTAAAAAGGTATTAGTAGTATCCGGTAGTGGAAACAATGGCGGTGATGGTTTTGTTGTTGCCCGAAGCCTTTATAAAGAAGGCTGGGATGTTAAAGTTTTTCTCACAGCAAGGCCAGAAGATCTGAAAGGTGATGCCCTCTTACAATATAACATAGCGATTAAATTTGGAGTTCCTGTTTATCCAGCAAAAGAATTACTGACTCATCACTCATCAATCATCACTAAGCACTCAATATTTGTTGATGCCCTTTTAGGAACAGGTCTGAGTAAAAATGTTACGGCCATGCTATCAGAGGCTATTAGCCTCCTCAATAGGTCAAATATCCCAATTATTTCTGTTGATATACCATCTGGAATCTCTTCGGATAATGGACAGATAATGGGTGAGGCCGTTAGAGCAGATTATACCGTCACCTTCGGTCTCCCAAAGAGGGGGCATGTTTTATACCCAGGTGCCAAATACTCAGGAAAACTTTTCATCGAGGATATTGGATTCCCTGAAAAATTACTCATATCAGACAAGATCAATGTCGAACTATTGATGAAAAATATAGTATCCCTCTTATTACCTGAAAGACAAAGATATTCACACAAAGGTGATTATGGTCATGTGCTCATTGTTGCCGGCTCAAGAGGAAAGACCGGTGCTGCATTCATGGCAGCTAAGGCATGTCTCCGGTCTGGGGCTGGGCTCGTTACCATAGGAGTCCCTGAGTCTCTTGCAGATATTTTCCAATCACGCGTCACAGAAGAGATGACGCTCATTCTGCCTGATAAGGGTGATGGGACTCTCTCTGAAAAGGCATCAAGGGTCATACTGAATTTCCTTAACGAGAAGGCCAGTGTGATCGCTATAGGGCCTGGTATTGGTGTAAGTGCTGATACTAAGAAACTTATGGAGATCTTAATAAATCATTGCACATATCCTCTCATCATAGATGCAGATGGAATAAACTCCCTTAGAGGACAAAGAGTGGTTTTTGCAAAGTCAAAGGCACCTATAATTCTTACCCCTCATCCGGGAGAGATGTCAAGGCTGCTAAATCCCTCCCCACCCCCCTTTACTAAAGGTCGGGATCGACTCGCAACGAGGAGACAAGGGGGGATTACTATAAAAATACAGGATATTGGAAAAGACAGGATTAATGTTGCTCTATCGTTTGCGAAAAAGACAGGGACTTACCTTGTGCTTAAGGGTGTGCCGACGATTATTGCTGCGCCTGATGGAAAGGCGTATATTAATTCAACAGGTAACCCGGGGATGGCTTCCGCAGGCACAGGGGACGTACTTACTGGCATGATTGCTGGATTTTTAAGTCAGGGTATAAAACTCATCAATGCATCCATACTCGGAGTATTCATGCATGGCTTAGCAGGAGACATCGCCGCATCTGAGAAAGGCGAACAATCCCTGATTGCAACAGATATCATAGATAAGATACCCTTTGCTTTCCATTCTTTGAGTCATGAGTAGTTTGATCATTCCCGGGATATTTGATAATTCAATCAAGGCCTTTTTTACCAACAAATCTTTAGGTGTAAATATTGCGGATATTTGCCACATCTTCTCTATTAGGAAAGATGATATCTATTTCCCTATACAGAAACATACAGATAAAGTGTGGGTGATAAGGGATGACTTTGAACCAATAATAGCAGATGCTGTGCTTACTGAAAAAAGGGGAATACTCTTAGGCGTTAAGGTAGCAGACTGTGTTCCAATCCTTTTTTCTGATACGAAGAAGTCAGTGGTAGGTGCTGTGCATGCAGGATGGAGAGGTTCGGCAGCTCAGATATTAAAAAAGGCTATTGGATTGATGATTAAAGATTTTGGCTCATCGCTCGAAGATATAAAGATTGCACTTGGACCGAGTATCAGATGGAGTTGTTATCCTGTTGGAAAGGAAGTTAAAGATGCAATTTTTAAAGTAACCGGGGAAGGAGAGTACTATCTTCAAAGAGATGGGAAATACTGTATCGATCTTGCTCTGGCAAATAGGTATCAGGCAATATCAATGGGTGTACCTGAAGAAAATATCTGGGTCTCGCATGAATGTACCTATTGCAACCCTAAGGAATATTATTCTTATCGATATACGAAAACCCTTAACGGAGCACAGGGAGGGTTTATTGGGATCTTTTGATTCATATATACCCCTCACCCTAACCCCTATTCGCCTTCGGCGCCGCCAGAGGCGGGTAAACCTCCCGCAAGGCGAGAGGAGATGTTAACTCCACCCATCCCTGCCCGACGGACGGCAGGCGGGCTCCCCTTATCTAAGGGGAGGAATAAGGAGGGGTTATTTGTCCTCCTTTGATCGTCAATGACTCGTAGAGGAGGGGTGAGGGGAGGGTGAACTAGATATTTCAGGTGAAAAAATACATTAGCAAAAGCCCCGATGAGACCAAAGAAATTGGTTTCAGATTGGGAAGACTTTTAAGGCCAGGAGATGTTGTAGGCCTCTATGGAGAGCTTGGTAGCGGTAAGACAACATTGGTAAAAGGTATAGCAAAGGCATTCGGAATTGAGGATAAGGATATTGTTAGTGCCAGCTTTACGATAATTACTGAGTATAATACAACATCACCTTTTTTCCACATAGATTTATACAGAATTGAAAAGGATAGCGAACTTGATGAGGTGGGTTTCTGGGATCACATAAGAGGCGATGGCATCTCTGTTATCGAATGGGCAGAGAAAGCAGAGAAAAGTTTGCCTGAAGAAATGATCAAGATTAGGTTAAAATCTCTTAGTGGAGAAATCAGAGAGATAACAATCGAGGGAAAAGATGCAAAGGATTGGAATAGTCAGTAAAATTGGTGTACCTGAACCAGTCGAATTATTGAAAGATCTTTTGCCATGGCTCAGGCAGAGGGGTCATGAAACCTTTGTGGACATAGAGACTGCCTCTATTCTTAACATCGATGGTTTTGCCCGTTCAGAAATACCTTCGTTGTCAGACGTCATCATCATTTTGGGTGGAGATGGAACATTTATCAGCACATGCAGACTCGTAGGAGACAGGGAAGTGCCTGTCCTCGGTATAAACATCGGGGGTCTCGGTTTTCTTACCGAAATCCCTGTAGAAAGACTGTATGAAATGATGGAAATGGTTCTCACTGGTGAATGTCCCATCGAAGATAGACTCATGCTTAAGGCGAAGGTTTTCAGACATGGTGCACTCATTTCAGAATTCACTGTTCTCAATGAAGTAGTTGTGAACAAGGCAGCCCTCGCAAGAATAATTGATCTTGAAACATACATAAATCATAGTTATGTAACTACCTTCAAGGCCGATGGTCTGATAATTTCTACCCCGACAGGTTCTACTGCATACTCACTCTCTGCAGGCGGTCCTATCCTCTATCCCACCCTTGATAATATTGTGGTCACACCGATATGCCCGCATACCCTAACCAACAGAGCTATAGTCCTGTCTGGTAATGCAGTTATAGAGGTTATTCTCAGATCTCCGACAGAGCGTGTCTATCTCACGTTAGACGGTCAGGTAGGCTTTTCTGTAATGCAGAATGATACTATTGAAGTTGCAAAGGTACCATACAAAACAAAACTTCTCATCCCCTGTAACAGAGATTATTTTGAGACTCTGCGAAAAAAATTGAAATGGGGAGAAAGGTAAAAACAGCAACAGGTTACGAGTAATGAGTGTCGAGTTTAAAAAATATGAAAGTGCAAAGGCAGATTGATATTTTAAACTAATGGAGTAGGTATCTTAGGTGAAAACTGAGATTGCGAAAGACATAAAAAGCGTTCTTGAGTTTTATCAGTCACTGGGTTTTGATATGCTGCCCATTAAGATAGCATTTAGCAGAGAGCGATTGGCAGTTGGTAAAAATAAACTAAAAGCTGATAGCTATCCG
>JBGQMP010000093.1:0-6145 GCA_041500685.1 Thermodesulfovibrionia bacterium
CGCCATTTACGATAGAGGTAGTAAAGTTAACATCTCCAAATGGAGGAGTGACTTACACATCTGGTGACCCTCTAACCATAACATGGACAACGAATGGCACAAAGAAACCTGTGGCAAAGGTAAAACTATACTACACAAAGGATGCAGGGGTAACCTGGATCCCAATAACCACCTTTACAGGCAGTAACCCAGGAACTTTTGATTGGAAAGTGCCAACAGTGAAAATACAAAAGAACCAATGCAAAGTAAGAGTTGTGCTAATAGATGCGCTTGGGAACATATTGGCTGCAGATGCGAGTGATAGTTACTTTACGATTAAGCCGTAGGTTAAAGAGCAAATTTAAAAGGGGCTGGATAGTGTTCAGTCCCTTCTCTTTTCATCTCCCCTCTATTATGTTTCTTTCTACCGATAATCTTCAATATTTATCTTTCCTTTAGACGCAATACTTGTAGGTGAAAGCAGTTAGTCAGGTCTGGGCTTAATCCATCAATGTCTACAAGGTCAAGTTCAAATTTTTACATATAGGGCAAGAATGATTCGTATATCTTTTTACTCCCTAATGCATCCCTCCAGGCATCTGTAACTTCTGATATCCTGCAGGAAGCTCGAAGAGGCTATTTGGTTGTGATTCAATTTTGATATTCTTAAATTCCTGGATCCACGATCCGTCAATTGCAGCGGTCTTTACACCAAAATTTATGTCTGTCGCCCACCACTGGTACACTTGCTCTTTCTTATTACCTGATTTGTAGGTGATCAGATCTTTTTTTGTAGGATGTCCATCGATAGTCTCGTTACCAACATGTTTTCTCTCTATTTCACCTTCAAATTTTTCTTCGACCATTGGTTTATTTTGCAAGTTAAAGGGTATCTCCATATACATCTTCTCAGCCGGCATTATGTTCCAGATAATCTTTTTGTCAATCCTGGTTATCATAATCATCTCCTCCGGGGTTTTCGTGTCCATCCTGAACCTGTCTGCCTTGAAGTAGATCTTACCTTTTGTCTGCATTCCCTTTGCTGTCATGATGGTATCAGCAGAGAATTCAAAAGCCAGAGCCATCCCTGAAAATAAAGTAATAAACAATAAAAACGCAAAAAACTTCTTGATCATTATAACCTCCTGTCTATCAGAACTGTCTTAAAAATCTTATGTCATTCTCGAAGAATAGCCGTATATCATCGATGGCATACCTGAGCATGGCCGGCCTTTCTACCCCCATACCAAAGGCAAACCCTGAATAGATCTCTGGATCATATCCAACCATTTCAAATACCCGCGGATTTATCATTCCTGCACCTAATATCTCGAGCCATCCTGTATTCTTGCATACTCTGCATCCTTTTCCGGAACAGAAGGTGCATCCAATATCCACCTCAGCACTTGGTTCTGTAAAGGGGAAAAAACTCGGCCTGAATCTTACAGGTGTCTCAACATTAAAAAAGCCATGGATAAAGAATTCCAGCACACCTTTGAGATCGCTGAAGGCAATATCAGTATCGACCATGAATCCTTCTACCTGATGAAACATCGGGGTATGGCATATATCCGCATCGCATCGGTAAACCTTACCAGGGGCAATAACTTTCAGGGGTGGTTTACTCTTTTCCATGACCCTTATCTGAACTGGCGAGGTATGGGTTCTGAGAATGACATCATCTGATATATAAAAGGTATCCTGCATATCCCTTGCAGGATGGTCCTTGGGTATGTTCAGTGCTTCAAAATTATAATAGTCGAGTTCTACCTCAGGTCCCTCTGCAACCTCGAAACCCATCGAAACAAATATTCCAGTTATTTCAGAAAGCACTTTGCTTATAGGATGCTCCCTGCCAAAGGGCGTGAACTTCCCTGGCAGTGTTATATCTATAGCTTCTGATAGGACGAGCCTTTTTTGCTCTTCTGTCTTCAGGAGAGTTTCTTTCTTCTTGATCTCTTCATCTATGTAGCTTTTAACTTCATTGACTGCTTTGCCGTATGCTGGTCTTAACTCAGGAGTGATCGTGGAGAGGGTTTTGAGTTTTGAGGTAACAAGACCCTTCTTGCCTAAATATTTTACCCTTAACTGTTGAAGCTCAGCCAAGGATTTGGCTAATTTTAATTCTTCCAGGAAGGGATTTTTTAGAGAAAGGAGATCCTCCACTTTTTACTTCTCATTTTTCACTTTCTCTACCAGTTGACTGAAAGCAGAAGGGTCATTGTAAGCCATATCCGCAATGACCTTCCTATTTAAAGCGATATTTGCCTTCTTCAGCCTTGACATAAACTGGCTATACGTTAGCCCAAGGGCACGTAAAGCAGCATTTATTCTGATAATCCAGAGAGCCCTGAATTCCCGCTTCCTTACCTTGCGATCCCTGTATGCATACACAAGTGATCTGTCAACGGCCTGCTTTGCAATCTTAAAAAGACGGCCTCTTGCTGAATAATAGCCTTCAGCCTTCTCTAATGTCTTTTTTCTTCTTCTCCTCGTCTTGAATCCACCTTTTGCCCTCGGCATCCATTCCTCCTCAATAAAAGTGAAAAGTTAGAAGTTTAAAGTTTAAGTTTTAAAAACTCTTAACTCATAACTTTTAACTCTAAACTTTATTTACTTATAGGGTAAGAGTCTTTTAATATTAGCACATTCACTATCTGAAACCAAGGTCGATTTCCTGAGACCTCTTGTCCTCTTAGCAGACTTTCCAGTCAGAAGATGGCTTTTATAAGCCTTTCTCCTCATTATCTTACCTGTACCTGTTACCTTGAATCTTTTTGAAGCTCCACTATGGGTTTTAAGTTTTGGCATCCTATCTCCTCTTAAAAGTTAAAAGTTTTTAAAAAAATCTTGAATTCTTAACTCTCAACTTTTAACTCATAACTTCTCATTTTGGTGTCAGAATCATGGTTATGTGATTACCCTCAAGTCTGGGTGACTGTTCAACATTAAATTTACCTGTTAATGTTTCTAATATTTTCTTAAATACCCTCATCCCGAATTCGGGCCTGACAATTTCCCTCCCTCTAAAAAACATCATCACCTTTGCCTTATTGCCATCGTCAAGAAAACGCCTGATATTCTTAACTTTCAGGCCAAGGTCGTGTTCTGTTATTTGAGGCCTGACCTTAATTTCCTTAATATCTGCAGTTTTCTTCTGTGTCTGTTTTTTGCTTAATTGATATCTGTATTTTCCAAAATCGAGTATCTTGCAAACAGGAGGCTTTACATTCGCCGCTACTTCTACAAGATCGAGATCTCGTTCGCCGGCAATCTTCAATGCCTCAGCAAGAGGCATAATGCCAAGCTGCTTTCCGTCAACATCTACCAGTCTAACCTCTTTAGCCCTTATCCGCTCGTTGGCCTTTATTTCCTTAGTTATACTTTCACCTCCTGCATTTAAAGTTCCAAACTCTTATCTCTTATCTTGTTTTTAAGTATTATTATAAATTCTTCTATGGTGAAGGGACCTACGTTTTCACCACTTCGCTTCCTGACAGTTACCTTCTGTTCGGAAACTTCCCTGTCACCTATTATAACCAGATATGGTACTTTCCTCAAGGTAGCGTTTCTAATTTTATAGCCAACCTTTTCATTTTCAATATTTAATACAGTCCTTATATCCTCTGATATTAACTGTCTCGAAAGAGCTACTGCATAATCTGCATGTCTCTCGGCGATTGTAAGGATCTCGACCTGCACAGGTGCAAGCCACAGAGGAAATGCCCCTGCATAATGTTCTATAAGTATCCCGAAGAATCTTTCCAAAGAACCCATGAGAGCCCTGTGTATCATGGTCGGCCTGTGATCCTTACCATCGCTGCCCCTGTATGTTACATCAAACCTCTCGGGAATGTTGAAATCAACCTGGATGGTGCTGCACTGCCAGGGCCTATTCAAGGTATCTTTGACCTTTATATCTATCTTGGGGCCATAGAAAACACCTTCTCCCGTATCTATCTCAAAAGAAAGTCCCTTTGTTTCGAGTGCCTTTTTCAGGGCATTCGTTGATCTCTCCCAGTTTTCAAGACTCCCAACATACTTTTCGGGTCGTGTAGAAAGGTAGACTTCGTAATTCTCAAAACCAAAGGTTCCCAGTATGAAAAGGGTGAACTCAAGGACACCCATTATCTCATCTTCTATCTGGTCTTCCCTGCAGAATATATGCGCATCATCCTGCGTAAAACCCCTGACACGTAAAAGACCATGAAGCACACCCGAACGTTCATATCGGTAAACAGTCCCCAACTCTGCATATCGTATCGGGAGGTCCCGGTAACTTTTTAATGAATTTTTATAGACATAGATATGAAAGGGACAATTCATAGGCTTAATCTGGTAGTCTATCCCTTCAATCTCCATAGGAGAATACATGTACTCGCTGTAGAAGTCGAGGTGGCCGCTTTTCTGCCATAGCTGAAGTTTTGCTATGTGCGGTGTATAAAGGATCTTATACCCTGCTCTATAGTGTTCCTTCAGCCAGAAATCTTCTATAGTCCTTCTTATAGCTGCGCCATTTGGGTGCCAGAGGATAAGACCGGGTCCTATCTCTTCATTTATACTGAAAAGGTCAAGTTCCTTTCCGAGTCGTCTGTGGTCGCGCTTCTTAACTTCCTCGAGGAAATGAAGATAGTCCTCCAAATCTTTATCATCTGTAAAGGATGTTCCATAGATCCTCTGGAGCATTTTGTTCTTTTCGCTTCCGCGCCAGTAAGCACCTGCAATACTCAGAAGTTTAAAGGCAGTAACCTGGCCTGTTGATTCAATATGTGGCCCCCTACAGAGGTCTATAAAGCCTCCTTCCTCATAGAGGCTGACCTCATTGTCTTCCATCTCTTCAAGGAGCTCAACTTTGTAATGCTCACCCTTGCCTTGAAAGAGTTTTATCGCTTCCTGTCTTGAAATGATTTTGCGCACAAAAAAATTATTCTGTTTTGTTATCTCCAACATCTTCTTTTCTATCAAAATGAGGTCTTCTGGTGTGAAGGACTTATCTATATCAAAATCATAATAAAAACCTTCATCTATAGCAGGTCCTATGGCGAGTTTAGCTTCAGGAAAGAGCTCCTTCACAGCATGAGCCATTATGTGGGATGTGCTGTGCCTGTAAATCTCTCTCTCTTCCTTAGAATTGAAATTGATAACCCTAATTCAAAACCTCCCAATTCGATTTGTTGGAGCAGTATTTCTTACCATTCAGGTAGATATATAATACATAATTTATTCTTATGTTTCAATGAGTTAAAATCCCTTAAAGAGTAATGAGAGTGACGCAGACATGGTATAATTAAACATGGCCCTGCTCGAGATAAAAAAATATCCGGAAAAGATTCTGAAAAAAAAGGCTGCCTATATTGAAAATATAGATGATGCTATCCAGCGTCTTATTGACGATATGGTAGAGACGATGTATGCTGCAAGGGGTGTGGGGCTTGCAGCGAATCAAGTGGGCGTCCTCAAGAGATTATGCGTAATCGATACGAGTATCAGGGATGGAAAAAGTCCTCTCATAGTTCTTATAAACCCTGTTATTTTTGAAAAAGAGGGAGTTGAGGAGAGTGAAGAGGGATGTCTGAGTGTCCCTGGATATATACCAATGATAAAAAGGGCAGCAAAGGTCTCTGTAAAAGGTCTTAATAGAGAGGGTAAACCGATAGAGATCGAAGCTACAGGCATTCTTGCCAGAGCTTTACAACACGAAATAGACCACCTCGACGGCCTTCTCATTATTGACAGGGTTAGTCCTATTAAAAAAGAATTCTTCAAGAAACGATTCAAAAAGTCCCTGAAGGCAGCAGCAAGCAACAAGTGACAAACCTGGAATATGGGACCGCTCTTTCGCTCTTCGCCTTAGGCGGACTCGACCCGATACATCGGGTCTCAGAGATTAATTCTGTCTTCGACAGAATTAAAAACCGCTCAAGAGCAGTCACATGTTCCTTCGTTTTAACTTCCTCGTCAATAAAATGCGGATAGTATTTTTCGGCACGCCTGTATTTGCAGTCCCATCACTAAAGGCACTCCTCCAATCGGGAGAGGAGATTGTTGCAGTAGTGACACAGGCAGATAAAAAAAGAGGGAGAGATCGGATACCTTCTTCTTCTCCGGTTAAAGAATTTGCTGTGCGTGGTGAGATCAGGGTTTTACAACCCACAAACATAAAAGA
>JBGQMP010000094.1:0-6142 GCA_041500685.1 Thermodesulfovibrionia bacterium
CTGGAATGGAGCACCTGAGTAGAAGGACAGCACATAAGATTGATTTACTTTTAGTTTTGAGTGACCCAACGGTAAGAGGTATCCGGACAGCCAAGAGGATTGATGGATTGGTTGATGAACTCGGGCTTGAGATTGACAGGCGGGCTCTCATTATAAACAGGGTATCTGGCAGCGAGGGAGAGGAACTGAAGAGTCTTGCAGAGAGGTTAGAGCTTCCTGTTGCAGGAATTGTGCCTCAGGACAAGATGGTATCCGATTATGACCTTCATGGAAGGCCGATCTTCCAACTTCCTGATGATTCCAAGGCAGTAAAGGCAATATTCGGAATCCTCGATTCCTTGAGGATTCCTTAAAATTCGCTACTACCCTGCCCTCTTTCCATGTTCCAAAAGGACTTCAGCCCATAGAAATCCCGGTATTTGAATAAGACTTCAGGATAAAGTTCACCTCTTTCAGACATTATCATTATAATTGAAGGTACAGCATTCGTCTCAGGCAAAGAGGTAACCAGAAAATTGATCATACAAAAAAAGATATTCTTATGGTTTGCAGGAGCAATAGGTGTACTGATTATTGCCATGTTGACACTGGCACCCTTTGCTTCAAGAATTATCGATCCAAAGTATGTGAAGGAAAAGATTCTTGCAAACATATCGCAAAAAGTCACGGGCAACATTGATTTTCAAAAGGTTGATATATCTTTTTTCCCAAGGCCCCGTGTAATAATCCATCAGGCACAACTCTCACTTTCAGAAAAAGCTCAGGGAACTATCGAATCTTTAAAGATTTATCCTGCATTAGTCCCTCTGCTCTTTGGTGAGATGAGGATTGCGAAGATCCAGGCTGAGTCCCCTGATTTCTCTTTCAACATTTTAAAAAAAGAGGAACCACTTTCAATAGCAGAGGTTGAGAAAAAAATCTCCACCATACTTAATAATTTGGCATCGAATGCGCCGGACCTTGTCATCGTTATAAGAAAAGGCAAAGCAAATCTATCCAGAAACAATCAAAAACTTCTCTCATTAGAGAACATTGACTCTCGTATCGTTCTGCCGCCTGAAGAATTAAGACTTACCATAAACTGCAGCTCCAATTTCTCTAAAGGCATCATAATCACAGGACATTTACATCAAAAAGACCTTTCCTTTACAAATGTCACTCTTGATCTGGAAGCCAGGGAAGTTGATATACCATTAAGCCGGGATGTAGCTTTTTCTCTGGCTGGAAATGTCCCGGTAATTCAAGATATTTTTACTTACATTAAAGGAGGAGCTGTTCCGGTCATCGCTATTCATAGCCAGGGAAGCTCAATTGCTGATTTAGGAAAAACAGAAAATATATTGATTAAGGGCAGGATAGATCAAGGTGAAATCTTCATTCCGGGGCCTCAATTCAGTTTCAGGAATGTCAAAGGAGACTGTGTTATTTCAAGGGGTATTCTGGATGGAAAAAATATTGGAGCAAAACTCGACAATGCAGAATTGCGAGAAGGGAAATTAAAAGTAGGTTTGAAAGGATCGGATGCACCTCTTCATCTCGAAATACTTACAAAGGTTAATCTCAAAGAACTGTCTCATCTCCTTAAGCATGTTGTAAAAGATGAAGCTTTTTTAAGAGAACTGAATGGCCTTCAGGATATCAACGGTTATGCTCAGGGTAAGCTGGTACTGGGTGAAAGCATTGCATCGATTAAGCCAAAGGTGGATGTATCAGAATTCAATCTGTCAGCCACCTATCAGCGAATCCCCTATTCTATCGAAATAAATGGAAGACAATTTTTTTATGATGGGAAAAAAGTTCAGGTAAGAAACCTGAGCGGCACCGTGGGAAGGTCCTCTTTTTCCGGGCTCACTGCCGGACTGACTTTTGGGGATGTGCCTTATCTGGAAATCACGTCCGGAAAGTCCTTCGTTTCACTTGAAGAAATTCATCGCTGGCTTTTATCGTATAGTAAACTACAATCTTCTCTCAAGGACATCTCTTCTATTAAGGGTGACGTCAGACTGTCCTCAATAAACTTTGCAGGTCCACTTCGCAATTCACAAGACTGGAAATTCAGAGCAACAGGCTCTGCAGAGAATGTTGTCCTAAATTCATCTCAACTGCCCAGCATGCTCACAATAACAGGAAAAAAGTTTGAAGTAACCCCGGCGCAGTTGGTTTTCACAGATGCTCGGACGAGTATGCTGGATGCATCATATAGCATATCAGGTGCTCTCAAGTACCCGCTGAAAGGTTTTCAAAATGCAGACATTACCTTCAAAGGTACAATGGGGACTAAGACAGCACAATGGATAAAAGGCATTATAAAGCTGCCAGCATTGAGAATTGACCAGAGATTTTCTTTTTCACAGTCTCATTTGATATGGGAGAAAAGTGGGAATGTATTTTTCCAGGGAAATGTAAAAGCCCAGAATGGAGCGGATGTTTCTATAGATGTAATCAAAAATCCCCAAGGATTAACAATCAATAAATTGTTTATCGACGATGGAATATCTCGTGCAACATTAATGTTCAATCTCCAGGAGAAAACATTAGGACTTTCATTTGTTGGAAAACTGAACACTTTAACCCTGGCAAAACTGACTACTCTATCACATATCCCTGATGGATTTGTTCAGGGAAATTTCCGTACAGAAATTGACCGTGAAAAACCCCTGAGATCAACAGCTCAGGGTAATCTTTCAGGAGCAAAGATCGTTATTCCATGGAAAGAAAAAGTTTCTTTAAAAGTAGAAAATATTTCTCTGAATGCTGATACAAATCGCATTAACGTTGAATCTGCTTCAATCAAATTAGACGATAATGAACTTTCTCTCCGGGGAAGCTTAAACTTTACGGAAAAAGGCATAGCGACCGATATGGATATCGCAGCAGACAGACTCACTTGGGAAACAATGAGAAAAGTGATTGAGGGGGAGAGCAAAGAAAAAGATACCAAAAAGAAAGATTATCCATGGAACTTGCCACTGCTCGGAATGCTGCGATTGAAATCGAACAATTTCATATATAACAAGCTTACAATAAGCCCTCTTTATGCAGATATCTCATTATCTCCTGATATAGTAACCGTTACCGTAACTAAAGCATCGGTCTGCGGAATATCCACACCTGGAAGCACAATAATTTCTTCTGATAACCTACGATTCGATTTTAATCCGAATGCTCGTGGACTGGAATTAAAACCAACCCTTGCCTGCCTCTCTGAGAATAAGAGAATCGTTACAGGCAGATTTGATTTTGATAGTTCACTTACTGCACAAGGGAAAATTGATCAACTTCTCCAATCACTGAACGGAAAGATAAATTTCAGTGCCAAAGATGGCAGGATTTATCAATCAGTCACACTGGCAAAAATATTTTCCCTGATCAATGTCACTGGAATTTTACAAGGTGGGATTCCTGACCTCTTTAAAGAAGGATTCGGCTATCGTTCTTTCATAATTCAAGGAGATATTGAAAACGGGAAAATTCTGCTGAAAGAAGCAATTATTGATGCTCCGTCAATGCAAATAGTTGCTTCGGGTGATATAGATCTTGTCAAGAAGAAGATGGACATTAAAGCACTGGTTGCACCTTTTAAAATAGTCAACACGGTTCTGAGAAATATCCCCTTGGTCAAGAACATAACAGGCCGCAATTTTGTCTCCATACCTTTCAAAATTGAAGGTGATTTAGAAAATCCAGAGGTTAGCTCCCTCTCTCCATCAGCGATTGGTTCTGGCATATTAGGAATTATGGAGAAGGTCCTTAAGGCACCGGTTCATTTAATACAACCGCTCATACCAGGGGATAAGAAAAATCAATAGGAAAATTCTTGATACCATACAGTCTTGCCACAGTTTTATTCATTTACCTGCCCTCCAGCGAGCTACTTATGATCTGTTGCGCCTGTTCAATAATGGCTTCCAGATGGGCCTGGCTCTTGAAGCTTTCTGCATAAAGCTTGTAGATGTTCTCCGTCCCCGATGGACGCGCCGCAAACCACCCGTTTTGTGCCACAACCTTCAAGCCATCGATTAAAGCGTTATTGCCCGGCGCACGCGTTAGCTTTGCAATAATAGGTTCGCCTGCCAACTCTGTCGCCGTTACAACTTCAGGAGTCAGCTTTTTTAGGGTGTTCTTTTGCTCGGGTGTTGCTGGCGCATCAATTCGCATATAGTAAGGTGTTCCAAGTCTCGCGGTAAGTTCATTGTAATGTTGACCCGGATCTTTTCCGGTTCGAGCAGTAATTTCAGCAGCAAGCAAACCAAGTATCATGCCGTCTTTGTCAGTGGTCCATACAGTACCATTTTTACGAAGAAAACTGGCGCCTGCACTCTCTTCACCACCGAAGCAATACGAACTATCAAACAACCCTGGTGCAAGCCATTTAAAGCCCACAGGAACTTCCGACAGTGTGCGTCCCAGTTCCTGCACAACACGGTCAATGAGGCTACTGCTCACGAGCGTCTTGCCGACTGCTGAGGTCTTTGGCCACTCGGGACGATGAGTGAGCAGGTAGTGAATCGCCACTGCAAGGTAATGGTTAGGATTCATAAGCCCCAGGGAACGGGTGACGATTCCATGCCGGTCTGAATCCGTGTCATTGCCGAAAGCGATTTCGAACCTGTCTTTCAGTTTCACCAGCCCTGCCATCGCATAGGGACTGGAACAATCCATCCGGATCTTGCCATCATGGTCCAAGGCCATAAAGCGGAACGTTGGGTCAATAACCGGATTGACTACAGTAATGTTAATGCCATAGTGTTCCTTGATAGGCTCCCAATAGGCAATAGACGACCCTCCAAGGGGATCTACGCCAACTTTGATTCCTGCTGAACGAATAATATCCAGGTCAATAACTTCTGCAAGGTCTTCCACGTATGGCAAGATGAAATCTTCCTCATGCGTTGTTGTAGCCTTGAAAGCTGATTCATATGGCATCCGCTTTACCTCTCTGTTACCAGACCGGAGCAGTGTATTAGCGCGATCTTGAATCCATCCTGTTACATCAGTATCAGCGGGGCCTCCGTTCGGTGGGTTATATTTGAAGCCGCCGTCAGCAGGAGGATTGTGAGATGGGGTAATGACAATGCCATCAGATAAATTGTTCGTCCGTCCCCGGTTATAAACGAGGATTGCTCTCGAAATAGATGGAGTTGGCGTTACACCATCATTACGTTGGATAAAAGTCTCAACACCATTGGCAGCCAGGACTTCCAGAGCAGTGCGCTGAGCAGGATAGGATACAGCATGAGTATCTTTGCCAATGAAAAGTGGACCATTAATGTCCTTTCTGCGCCGAAAGTCGCAAATGGCCTGGGTGATGGCCAGAATGTGAGCCTCGTTGAAGGTACCTTCCAGGGACGTTCCACGATGTCCACTTGTGCCAAAGCTCACCAATTGATTAGGATCACTTAGTTCTGGCTGGCGTTCATAATAAGCCTTTTCCAGTTTGGTTACGTCAATTAAAAGTTCTGCAGGAACAGGCTTTCCGGCAAGGGGATGGATGCTCATAACTATAATGCCCTCCTAAATGTTCTCTAAACCACCCTTCTAATATATGACAAAGATTTAATGAACTACCACACAACAGTCTGAAGAAGTTTAGTCCGTCATTCCAACTTGTTCAGTTACCCCTTTTAATCCCCCCTTATGTAAGGGGGGACAGAGGGGGGTTAAGGAATTCTTTGATTAAGAGTACATCTTATAATTCTTGTTGTACCCTCAAAACCCCTTTTCTCCTCCGCCTTCTGTTTCCTGCAATAATATTCAAAGTTTCAACAAAGCCTGAAAATCCCATAGCAAAATAAATGTATCCTTTCGGTATATAAAATTCTAAACCCTCTCCAATTAAGGTCACTCCAACCATAAGCAGGAAACTCAGTGCCAGCATCTTCAATGAGGGATGGTGCTGAATAAATGCGCTAATGATATGAGATGCAGCCAGCATAATAATGATTGCTATAACTATCGCAGCAATCATCACTCCCAGTTTTTGGGCCATCCCTATTGCTGTAATAACGGAGTCAAGGGAAAAGACAATATCAAAGAGAATAATCTGTAAAATGATCGCAACAAATGTTGTTTTAATTTTTTCTTTTATTTTTGTATCTTCCCGCTCAAGCATACTATGTATCTCATGTGTCCCCTTAAAAAG
>JBGQMP010000095.1:0-6092 GCA_041500685.1 Thermodesulfovibrionia bacterium
GAAGATTGTGTCATGAAGGAATATTGTCAAGGGAAGAAATGGAATTACTATTAAAAACAATCAGCGCAGAGTCATCATTTAAAAAATTAGTGAGAATGGATGTAGACATTGAAGATCAAAATATCACTGAATTTTTGGAAGCCATTCAGAAACTCATTCATATTAAGCCAGAAGTAATTAGAATGCCTTTTGTTGCTGAAGCTCTAATTCAAATTTTAAGGGCTTACAAATATAGACCAAAAGTAACAAACAGCGGATTAAAAAAGGCATGGAGTAATCTTTTGCCAACAAGGGAACACAAAGGATCGCCTGTTACCCAAAGGCAAATGGATATTTTAATAAAGAAGGAAATGGATCAAGGGGTTAATATAATAAAAAGCAGAGAAAAAGTAGCAAAGAAGCTTGGTCTCGAAGAAAAAAGTATAAGAAGAAAAAGCACCCTCAAAGGCTATCTAGGAAGACCTAAGAAGAAATAGTCTCTCAAATTTAAATCTCTCACTAATTATGGACATTTGGTTGTTGCATTTGTCCATTTTTTTATTCTTAATTTATGGTTAACCTAAAAACACCTAATAACTTTCAGGAGGTTAAATGATGAAAGCAAGTTCACAAAAAAAAGCAGCCGGGCCGGAAATGATTGCTGAAATTTATGGCGTGCCTGTGGGGACTCTTGCGAATCTCAGGTCCCAAGGTCGAGGCCCGAGGTTTTATCGGCGGGGCCGGAGAGTGATCTATTTTTTTGCGGATGTTGAGAAGTGGCTCACATCGCAACCGTGTCAGACACTTGAGAGCATTAATCAGAGTTAAGAGAGAGCAAGAGTGAATAAAGAAACAATCATTGAAAAGCTTGATATTGAGGGATTCTACAAAAAAGAGATTCCCTCAATGAGATGGAACAATGCAGACTGGGGTCAAGGCTTTTGCTTTAAACATGAAGACAAGAAACCCTCTCTCTTTGCAAATAAGAAAACAGGGCAATTACATTGTAAAGGATGTGGTTACAGAGCGTCTATTTTTGATTTCTATATAGAGAGGCATGGTGTGGACTTTCATACTGCATTAAAGGCCCTTGCTAAAGAGGCAGGGCTTACCATAGAACCACTGAGAAAGATAATCAAGGCTTATGATTATGTAGATGAATCAGGAAACCTTCTCTTTCAGACCGTAAGGTATGAACCCAAAGACTTCAAGCAGAGAAAACCAGACGGTAAGGGTGGATGGATTTATAACATTCAGGGTGTGCGTTTAGTTCCCTACAACCTTCCTGAGATACTGAAAGATGAGGATATCTTGATAGTCGAAGGGGAGAAAGACTGTGATAACCTCAAGGCTTTAGGCATTGTTGCTACCTGTAACCCGATGGGAGCCGGTAAGTGGGAAATCAAAGATAAAATCACAGGCGAAATATTGAGGCCATATAACGATTATTTTAAGGACAGGAAGGTTACCATTCTTCCCGATAATGACGAAGCAGGGCGTAAGCATGCCTTACAGGTAGCAAAGAATCTAAAAGGTATAGCTGAATCGGTCAAGGTCGTAGAGCTTCTTGGACTTCCAGAGAAAGGGGATATCTCAGACTGGATACCACAAGGATATAACAAAGAAGAACTTATTGAGCTTATCAAGTCAACCTCTGAATGGGAAGAACCTGAAGAAGATATTTTATCCTTCCTTAAGAAAGGCTCAGACCTCATTAATCTTGAATGTAAGGTTGAATGGGTAGTTGACAGGTTAGTACCTAAACAAAGCATTACTCTTTTGCATGGTAAGGGAGGTATAGGCAAGACATGGATAAGCCTCATCCTGGGTAATGCAATATCAAAAGGTATTTCTTTTATGGATTTAACTACTCAGCAAATGCCTGTTGTTTTTACGGACTTTGAAAATAGCTTACCTGTCTTAGTCGAAAGAGTTAAAAAGATAGGAGCATCTGAGGTATTGTTCTGGCATAACACAAACGAGGTTAAACCACCAAAGCTTGATAAAGAAGAATGGGGGCAATATAAGGCCCTTCCTATAGGGTTGCTTATCTTTGACACTCTCAGGGCCTCACAGAGCAAGGATGAGAATGACAGCAAGGACATGGCTTTTATCATGTCCAGGCTTAAAGAACTCAGGGACATGGGTTTTACTATTGTTTTACTTCATCATACCCCTAAAAGTAATGACCGGACATATAAAGGCAGTACCGCGATCATGGATCTAGCAGATCATGTTCTAAGTCTTCATAAAGTGAAAAGAGGAAGTCTTGAGGATCTAGACGATGAGGATGAGGAAGGATACTACCGGCTTGGAACTAAGGAAAAAACGAGATACGAGCCTTTTCATATCTTCCTGGACCTTGACCCTGAGAAAGGCTTTGTGATAGCTCCCGATCCTGACGAGGAAGATATGAAGGGGATACATAGCCTGATAGTTGAACTCAAAGAAACTAAAGGAGACCTTCCTATCCAGGGCCAAGTTACCGAGAGAGTGAAGGAAGAACTCGGATTGAGTAAGAGCAAAATTGGAAAACTTTTGAAAAAGGGAGAGGGAAAATATTGGAACTCTACTCATGTACCTGAGAGGAAAAACGCCAAGGTTTACGAGCCGATTTCAGTTTTCCAGTTTTCCAACACTATATATAACCGGGAAACTGGAAAACACCCTGAGACAGTTAATCAGTTTTCCAATAATAATCTTCCAGATAATACCAACCAAAGCCTTGATAATGCAGAGTTTGCCAGTTTTCCAAAGGATATTCAGGAAACTGAAAAACAGGAAGTTATAGACCTTGAGCATGAAGAGATCGAGATAATCGAATGAAGTACCAAGTTTTAGAAGCCTTCAGGGTTAGGACTTCAAGGAGTGAAATGGAGATACAACCAAGGCAAATTATAACCTTATCCCATGACAAGGCTATCGGATTACTCAATCAAGGCAAGATAACTCCTGTTGAGAAAGTAGCCTACCGGATCTATTCAGAAATTCTTGAGACCTTCTTGTGGGTGGTAGAGACAGACCGGGACATGCACACTCTGAGGTCTCAGGGCAAGACAGAGGCTATCTATACTCAGGATGAGATAGCAGAGCTCAATGGCCTCTGCAAAGACTCTCTGAGGGAGATTCACAGGACGAAAGAGGTCTTTCCTAAAAGCACCATTGAGCAAGTCAAGTCGAAAGATGAAGAACTTTAGCCTTTGTAAGTTATGCCGGGAACCAATAAAAGACCGGCAAGAAGAGATCATTATACCGGTTCTTTATTACAGTAAAACATAGGAATGTGGAGACTTTCTACACTTATTTCACGGGATGATTTTCAAAGATTAAGTCGGGCGCAAGTGGCTGGAATTAGAGCAATCAGACAAAGGCATCAAAATTCAAAAGTTGAAAGGAGAGAGGATGGAAGAGGTCAAAGATAAAATAATTAAAGAGTATTCAGTCAGTGTGGGTGAAACTCCGAGTGCGGGTATCTTTCGGGTTATGAGGGGTTTTTATCCGTCTCCTGCTCCCTTCCTTTTTCAAAAAATATATTCAAGGTACTGGTTTTTGCCTTGCCAAGCGAGGCGATTCCGACCGCGAGATTCAACTACGAATCAACTCAAAAACAGGGATTACAGGGTGACAGATTATGACATCGGGAGTGAAAAATGAAACAATTTATGTCAGTTAGTGAGTATTCAAGACATGCCGGCATTAGCAGGCAGAATCTTCATAAGCATTTGAAAACTGGGCTTTTGGTAAAGACAAATGATAAAAAAATAGATGTGAAAAAAGCAGACCAGGTGTTATCGATCCTTCATGGGGATAAGATTGAAACCCTATCAGAGAGAAATGATTACCTTGGTGAAAAACGAGAAGCCGAAGCCCGATATCGTACTGCAAAGGCAGCCATGGCAGAGTTAGACCTGGCCATTAAGCGCGGTGAGTACATTGAAACAAAGAAGGTCCAGGATGATTTGAGCTTTGTCTTTTACGGGCTTAAACAAAGGCTTACTTCATGGAGTAGGAGCTTACCCCCGAAACTTTCCCACAAGGATGACAGAAGTTGTATGAAGGTTCTTGGAGATGAGACCTATTTTATTCTCAATGAATTGAGCAAGGGAGTCAAAAGCATCGTCAAGAAAAGCAAGAAGTCTACCAAAAAAATGGAATGGAGGTAATGTCCTTTCTTTTACTACCGCTCTGGTATCTTCCGCTGGAAAGGCAGAAGATTTGTGTGTTACACCTACAAATTTGCACCGAAGAGCTACGGTTAAAATTAACGATTACGGCTGGAAAGTAAGAACAAATAGGGGCTGAGAGTTAACCCAGCCCCTATTGTTAATTTTCACTGTTAAGGCTGTATCGTAAAGACCTTGTCACTCACATCACTTCCTATTATTATTCCAGCAGAATCCTTTAACACAACTTTTATTTTGCAATTGCTGCTTGACGCACTTGGCACCGACCAGGTGTATCTGCCAGGATTGGTTTTAAAAGCCTTAATCAGTGTCCATGTGCTTCCACCATTTGTTGTGTAAAATAGTTTTGTCTTTGACACAGGTCTGATTGTCCCGTTAGTTCTCCATGTTATTGTCCATGTTCTGCCTGATTTAAGAACCTCTTTCCCATTAGGTGATGTTACCTTTAACACCTCTATCGTGAATTTATTATCTGAGATATCTTCTGCTATTTGAATGTCCGATGAGTCATAGCCTGTTACCTTTACAAGACATCCTTTTTTGTTATTACTTGGTGTAGGTACTTGCCAGTCATAACTCGAAGCAGTGATATTACTTACTATGGGGTTCCATGCAGTCCCATTATTTAGTGAGTACAACAGATCAAATTTTACCACTTCTTGAGGTGCAGTCCACTGTATTGTATAAATTGAACCGGAAGGTATGATTAGACTACTATTAGGGGCAAGAAGGGTTATCGGCGGTAAAACACCAACACCTGTAAGTTGTATATTAATAGTTGGAGTATCAGGGTCGTCTGAGGTTACTGTGAGGTTCGCATCTTTTTTTCCTGTTGATGATGGGCTGAATGTAATAGTAACTGTGCAACTACTATCAGAATTAATAGTTGGCGTTGTGCTTGCGCATGGACTTGAGCCTCCGTTTACATTGAGCGAGTAATTTGCTGTATCTGATAGGGCCATGCCTGAGATATGGAGGTCTGCTGTGCCTGTATTTGAGATGGTAAATGTCTGTGGTGCCGATGAGCTTCCTACTTGCACATTCCCAAAGTTGTAACTTGTTGGAGATACTAAGATATCAGGAGAAGCGTAGCGTTTCATAAATATGCCATAACCGCTTCCATCCTGCCAACTCTCCCAGGCGATCACGAAATTGCCGTCTGCATTCATTGCCACAGAGGGAGACCCCTGAGCGGATGTTGTATAGGTATTTACACGGAACTCTGCTCCCACAGGGTTTCCAGCACTGTCATACCGCTGGGCATAGACACCTAAACCATCTCCATCCTGCCCATCACTATGCCAGGCGATCACGAAATTGCCGCTTGCATCCATTGCCACAGAGGGATACTGCTGATCGTTTGTTGTATAGGTATTTACCTGTACCTCAGTTGCATGTGACGACATAACCATTGTCAATCCGATAAGAACGGCCATCACAAACGAACAGATCATAATTTTATAAAAAGTCCTTTTCATCGTTATCCCCCTTTTTTAACTTTATTTGTAAACAAAAAAGCCGACCTTCCAAAGTTCACCTTCAGTAGCTCGGCCTCACCCCATTTTAATTTTTACTTAAATAAATCTTATTGTCAATTTAAAACTATTTAGCAATGAAATAATATCTAAACTTGCCTTGAAGAAATGATAATTTGTCTTATTGATTACAATCTAAAATATGGCATTAAAATAGCAATATTCAAAAATCACGACTTTAAGGAAGTACCAAACGGAGAGCCTCACCATTTGCCCAAAGAGCGCATCTTAGAAGGTAGGCAGCATTACAATTCAAGGGTAGCTATAGGGTATCTATTTCAATATTGCCTTAAATTTAAGCACATGCCTTTTTTCTTCAAACCCTTGATATTCTTGGTGCCGAAGGCCGGACTCGAACCGGCACGGAACAGAGTTCCGAGGGATTTTAAGTCCC
>JBGQMP010000096.1:0-6086 GCA_041500685.1 Thermodesulfovibrionia bacterium
TACCCCTTCCTCCTTGACGCTGGACAAGGTGGCGTTCATCCTATTGGCCCAGGATACCTCCAGATACTGAATGGATGGAGAAAGACTTAATAGTGAAAGCTCCCTCTTAACGAAATCCAGACTGTCTTCTATCCGATGTGCAGCATACCTGGCTAATATCAATTGCTGCTTGTTAAAATCCTCACGGATAATTTCTTTCATGTGGCTTGCAGAAACCATGCCCAGATACAGGGCACTTAAGAGTAACCCTATCATGAGAATGCCAAAAACGATGATAGCCCTTCTTACATTGTAGTATTTCCCTTTAGAAGACCTTTCTTTTTTATTCACCTTATGCATAACCTCAGAGTGATTTTGCCTCAATCGAGCAATATTCCCTCATAAATTCTTGTAAGTAGCAGTCCACAAAGGCGTCGCTGAACATTATCATATCCAACTGCTTTGTATAAATTGTGAGGCGACCTAATATACTTAGTTTTTCCTCAATAGTTGACCTTTGATATCTGGTTATCCTGGCGTTCAGCATATCTCCAATCCTATCAACCTCGAAATCCAGCTTTTCCAGAATCTCTTTTATAAGCTGTGTTCTTCTGATACGTCTCTCAATAGATGCGCCACCACCCTTAAAATGAAAGCGAATATAGTTATGGTCTATGTTATCGCCTGCGTATGCTTCCACCGTAGATAAATGATACCCTAACCTGATACTAAAGTTCATGTACTCTCTGGATATCAAGGCACAGCTCTTTCCCCATCCCCTATCTCGATATAGTGATGGCTCAATCGCAATGTTAGCAACGACGGAGGCAAAACCCGTTACATTTTTAGGTTTGGGGCCCGGCCATTTCATGGACATCATGCCTTTCAGGAAGGCATTCATAGGGATAGAGCAAATGTTATTAGTAGTTATCCTCTTTGCAGCAGTTTCAATACAACCGTTCAGGTCTATCATGTATATCTTAAGGGGTATCTTTAAAACCAATCTTACAGCTTCTCCTTCTTTTACATCAGGCCTATTGCTGATTTTAAACATCTCGTCCAGAGATACTTCATTGACAAAATGCGTTATATCATGAAATGTTTTGCAAAGTTCGGGTTTGAATGAATCGACTCTAAGATAAATTAAGTTTAAAGGAACAATCTTTTTAAGCGCTTCTTCTAATATCTTAAAGACATGGGTATTTTTAAACAGGTTTTCCCTTTTTTGTCCCAATTTAATGACTTCATCCACACGGCCTTCATAAACATTACCATTAATAGCATCTACTGTTATCTCCATGCCGCTTGTTATGAGCTTTGTGGCTGTTTTTGTATTAAGGATAGTAGGAATATGGAAATCTCTGGCAAGGGATGCCATATATCCTGTAGCGCTCCCAGCATCCGTTACAATAGCAGTGGCCTTATTCATCACTGTTACAAACTTAGGTAAGATATGCCTGGCTATAAGGATAGCCCCATCCGGAAAATTGTTCAAATTTTCCACTTTATTAACTAAGTAAGCAATTCCAGTACCAACACCCTTACAAGCAATAACACCACTATCAATCAAAACCTTGTGGCCTTTTAGTGGTGCAGGGCTCATAACCTTACCAAGATTGGCATCCTTCACGCCTGCCATATTCGCCATGCCTTTGGTGTAACTTTCAATCTCTTTTCTTTTAGTAAGGATTGCTTGAATCTCTGAATCCGCCCCCTTGAATACATCGTATAACTCTAAATATTTCCCATCCGAGATTTCATAGAGGGAATCTATGATAATGGGCACCTTATTAGATAAGATGTTTAAATTTGATCTTATATAATGCATGTCAAAGAGATAATCCCCTGAAAGTTTTTCTTCCATATCCGCCATTATCACACGGACGGCGTTGGTTTCAGAGAGCATTTTCTGGAAGTAATGATATTTTTTTTGAAGTTGTTCCCTCGATTGGGATAATTTATTAGTGAATTTCTCCCTTCTAAATATACTTAAGAAATCCAGCATTTGAACCTCACCTGTAGCCCCTTACCAATAACTGATGACATTGCCTATAAAATAGTGTGCTGTCCCTAACAGATCTATATACTTTTTTTCTGTCATTCCCGTATAAACGGGAATCCAGAGGCTTTGGTTCTAGATTCCTGCTTTCGCAGGAATGACATTTTAAGTAAAGATTCTTATGAGACAACACACTAGCCAGAGATTTACCCCGTAGGAATACTCCGACCTGTTGTGATTTGCTATGTGTTCCATGTGCAATTCCAACGGGTTTTATTCACTTTCCAAAGGAACAACAGGAAGCGACACAGTAAAGGTAGTACCTTTCCTCTCCCTGTTCTCTTCTTCAGCCACTGTCTCGAAGGTTATTTCTCCACCGTACATGGTTACTATACCATGACAGACTGAAAGCCCCAATCCTGTCCCCTCTCCTACCTTTTTCGTGGTGAAAAGGGGATCAAATATCCTGTCTCTGTATTCCCTTTTAATACCATGTCCTGTATACTCAAAAAGTATCTCTACTCTGTTACCAGGCCCGTTAAGTCTGGTAGAAATAGTCAAAACCCCTCCGTCTTCCATTGCAGCAACAGCATTGGTGATTAAATTCATAAAGACCTGCTGTAAATGTCCTAGATTTCCCCTTACTTTTGGTAAATCTTCTGCAAGGTTCATCTCTAATGTGATATTTTTTGTAACCAATATATTTTCAACAACAGAGAACATCATTTCAAGGTTAACATTGACGTCAGTGGAATACTCAGTTGTCACCTGATAACTGGCAAGGCTTAAAAAGTTTTCAATAATCCTTTTACAATTAAGCCCTTGCCTCTCTATGGATTTGAGCATTTCATACTCTCTGCTATTAGGTTCCGTCTTTTCTAAGAAAAGGTCGGCAAAACCAAGGATTATCGCCACCGGGTTATTGAGCTCATGGGCAACACCGGCAGCCAACTCTCCCAGAGACGCCAGCTTTTGTATATTATGCATCTGTTCTCCAGCCTTTTTCCATCTGGTAACATCTCTTGCCATTTCAATCACGTGGGTAACGATGCCATGATCATCAAATATTGGATAGGCTATGACCCTATGATATGAAACTTCGCGCCCTTTAAAATGTGTATGCAGTACCTCGGAAGTTTTACCTGTTTTTAATGTATCCTGTACCGGGCATGGATGATTGGGTATATCGCAAGGTCTATCCAGATTATGAAGAACCCGATAACAATATCCACCAACAATCTCATGTTTGGGTTTACCCAGCCTTTTTACCAGTAATTCATTTACTTCCTTTATCCTGTAATACCTGTCAACAACCAAGATCTGGTCTTTGATTCCGTCAATAATAGCATGTAAAAATCTCATGGTTTCTAACAACTTTACAATATTTGTCTCTGGAATATGTTCCACTTCAATTCTTTCTAACATGTGCCTCAGTTGAGGTGAGGTCGGATGTCAATAGTGCACACCAATCAGCCTTCGGCTGAAGATGAACTAACTGCCCGCCTTCATTTTCAACTTCGGCGGGCAGTCCACCGAAGCCAAGGACAAAAGCGCCTTATCGAATGTGGAAGCCCAAACCTATTTTATGCTCCAGCGAGCTGCTTTAAGACAACGATAGTAAAAACCATCACCAGAAGCGCCACAGTTTCGGTCATACCCAGGACGGCAATATAGTTGCCGAACCCCTTACCGGTCTCTCCCATTGAATCACAAGCGCAGGCAGCGCACTTTCCCTGCCAGAATGCAGAGAGTCCTATGGCGGTTCCGGCAAAAGCTCCCACGCCCCAGAGGTATTGCCCTTTAATTGCAATCGCCCCTACCATACTCTGCATGAGGATGAAGCCGTAAATTGTCTGGGTAAGGGGCGCAGCCGTCAGGGCTACCAATAAGAACGAGGGCGGTTTATTCTGGATAAAGTTCTTTTTCCACGCTCCGATGGCGCTCATTCCGGCAATCCCTGCGCCAAAGGCAGAACCAAAGGCTGCTAATGCCAAAGCCAATATTGCTCCTAAATCCCGAAACTGTTCAATCATTCCTAAGCTCTCCATAATCTTCTCTCTCCTTTTCTTATTCTTTTAACGGCTGATATTTTACGCCGCTCCAGCTTACGCCGATATGGCTGGAAAATTCCAGCACATTCAGCCTTACTCCATGCACCAGCACTCCAACCGGCCCGAGCACAAAATTTATCGTATGCCCCACCAAAAGAATCGCCACTGTAATTAACCAGTTTCCTTCTCCAGCGCTCACAGCAAGGGTATTCACCGTATCAGCAATCGCCACGGTTGCCAGGCCGACAGCAAAAAGACGTATATAGGAAACCACATCGGTAAAATTGTTTACCAAGCTCAATGCCACGTTTGCCACTCCTTTGCCAATGGTCTTCAGGATATTCCTTTGGGGGCTGGAAAAGAAAATAACCAGAGTGATTCCGCCGATAATCAGCCACTTCTCGAAAAAAGGTAACATATCGCCAAGAACCAGCGTCTTTGCCAGAAAGAAAGCCGCCCATAATACGGCAATCCAGCCGATTTCTGCGCCGGCAGTAAGCGCAGGAAACTTAAGGAGCGCCCGCCATGCGTGCGCCAGTGTCAGATGAAGTGCACCGAGGAAAAAGCAAAAAGCTTGTAAAACTTTTGTATTAGTGAGAGCCGGAACCAGCGGCTTTAACCCAGCCTTCAGATTCCATTCCTGGCCAAAAAAAGTACCTGTAAGCAGCCCCCACAGAATAGTGCAGGAACTTAATACGTATAAAAGAAAAAAGGCGGTCTTGTCAGAAATTTTTTTGCCCATCTTCTTATGTGCAAAGGCAGTAAGGGAAAGAAATATTAAGCCATAGCCGGCATCGCCGATAATCATCGCAAAAAATATACTAAAAAAGATCAGAACCAAAGGGCTGACGTCCAGCTCCCGGTAGCCGGGGATAACATCAAGCACTTTAAACAGCGGGCTAATCGTGGTAATCCAGCGCTTATTGCGAATAAGGGTGGGCACTAAATCCTCTTCGGATGGTTCAGTAACGGAGATTCCCCATCTCTCTTTTTTGGCTAAATCCGAAAAACCTTGGGCCGCATCAACAGGAATATAACCGGTGACATAAGCCAATTCACCAGCCTCACCCATTCCTCTCATTGCTTCCTGCATCTCAAGTTCTTTTTCTAATTTCTTCTTTATTTTAATGAGCCTCTGGTAATAGTTACAGGACCTGTGCAAATCTTCCTTAAGTCCCTTTAAGACTTCCTTGTCTTCAAGCAGCCTTTTACGCATCGTCTCCAGGCCCATACGAGGCAGGCTTATCTCTTTAAAAGAAAGGCTGAATTCCTTTTGTCCGACTGCTAAACAATGCGCAATCCCCTTTTCCGTAAATATAGTCTTGATTGCTAAATCCTTGGGCAGCTCCTTTATATTCTTATAAGGAACCTGATAAAGTTTTATAAATATGCCCTTTTCTCTTAACTTTTTAATCTCTTCCGGGTCAAAGTCTCCCCATGGTTCCCACTGGTCCATCTGTATAGCAAGGTTCCTTGCATATTCCTCGGCCTGCTCGATTCTTTTACGCGTATCAATAATATGCCTGGCGATATGCCTCCAATCGTTAACTTCTGCTTCTGCATTTTCTACCAGCGAAGGACAGGAGGGGTCTGTCTGCATAAGAATGCCAAGTGCATCGTTAAGAAGAATAATCTCATCTTTAAGAATAGTTATATCTTTGCCTTGCGGCACTTGATGATGTTCAATATGCAAAACCCCCAGCCTTCTTAATTCCTTTAGGGAATTTTGCGTATCCTTAACAAGAATTATAATAGAGGATTTTTTCATCGGCACAATCATACCAGCACCTCTTCTAAAACTGCCTGTCCAATCTTATTCTTGGCAATCTTTGCCAGGCCCACAGCATTAGCCATCTGGTCTCCGATGTATATCTTAATCAGGCGTATCGCGTCTTTGGTTTCCGGGATTTTTACCTTCTCAAAAAGGTTAACCCGTTGGGTAGTGATGCGTAATTCCTGTTTTAAAATCTCTACCCCTCTATGAATCACACTGATTTCTTCGCGTAAGGTTACCATAACCTTAAGCATCTCTAAGGCTAAATCCAGCCATAAAGGCA
>JBGQMP010000097.1:0-5957 GCA_041500685.1 Thermodesulfovibrionia bacterium
AAAAGAAAACATAGAGGTTGCTCTTGAGAGAAAGGAACTTGCAGTAATGGCTCAAACAAAGGATAACAAAAAGATACTCATGGGCACTCTTAACAACTATCTTAAAGAGACTCTGAATCTGATTCTCAAAAAAGGAAAGATTACCGCTAAAGAGCTTTCAGAAGCCATGAAGCTTGAGGCAAATACAAGCGGCACAAGGCTTTTGAATCTCCATAAGAAACGTGTTGTCAGAAGAATAGAGGAAATAAGAGATGGGGGAAAGGTGTGGGTATATGAGAGGATATAGACAGGCAGGGCATGGCATTTACGCTCATTCTCGTTCCGATCTTCAGTCGGACCTCCGAGGTAAATTCTGTCAAAGGCAGAATTTAAAACCGCTCAAATACCATGCCCTGCCTGTTTTAATCGGAATTTATTAAATTGAGAGCGCTGGAAACCCCATATACTAAACACAAATGTCATGCTGAACTCGTTTCAGCATCTCATAAAAGTAAATGGTTATGAGACCCTGAAATAAATTCAGGGTGACAAAAACATACTTTTTCAGCTCTCTCAAATTGATAGTTACTAATAAGGTCATAAGTATGAAGACATTGATTGTAAAATCCCTCCTATCCTTCCTTTGCCAAAGGGAGGGAATGTACCCCTCTTTTCCGCACTCAGGCGGATTCGCTGAGGTGAAGGCAAAGAGGGGCGTGGGGACCTGCCTGCCGTCCGTCGGGCAAGGATTTTTAATAATGATGCCTTACTTATGCACTCATTAGTAATTAATCTGAAAGGGAAAGATATGGAATTAATAGAATATATAATCTTGGGCATAGTGATTGGCGGGCTTGTCATATGGTTCCTGGCAAAGGCTCGTTTTCAGGGGATTTATACAAAGCAGTTGTCCGAACTTGAAGGAAATGCCAGAAGTGCTGAGGCAGTGGGTACTGAACTGCGGCAGCAGATTCAGCAGCGGGAATCTGAACTTAGCCAGATCAGAAATGAACTCGCCTCAGAAAAACAGTCTAAGGTTGAAGCCCTCACAAGGTTTGAAGAATCCCAGAAGAATCTTGAAGAGCAGAAATCACTCCTTGAAGCAATGAAGACAGAAATGACCGATACTTTTAATGCTCTTTCCTCCGCAGCCCTCAAGAGCAGCAGCGAGGACTTTCTCAGGCTCGCATCTGAACATCTCGGTAAGGTAGTAGCAGAAACGAAAGGGAAACTCGGGGAGCACCAGGCTGCCATAGGTGGCCTCATAAAACCTCTTCATGAAGCACTGAAACGGTATGAGGAGCAAGTGAGGCAAATAGAGGAGAGCAGGCATAAAGCATATGGAAGCCTTGAGGAACAGCTGAGAGCACTTGCATCAACCCATGAGCAGCTTCAGAAAGAGACGAGTAACCTTGTTTCTGCCCTGAAGAAGCCTCAGGTTCGAGGAAGGTGGGGTGAAATTACCCTAAGGCGTGTGGCAGAGCTTTCTGGAATGTCTGCACATTGTGATTTTACTGAACAGATTTCGGTTGAGACAGAATCTGGAAGACTGAGGCCTGACATGATAGTGCATTTGCCTATGGAGCGTGAAATTGTTGTTGATGCAAAGGTATCTCTTGACGCATATCTTGACGCCCTCTCTGCTTCAACAGACGATGAGAGGAAGGCAAAGATGGATAAACATGCTCAACAGGTGAGGGCACATATGAACAAGCTTTCCTCTAAGGAATACTGGAGCCAGTTCAAGCAGTCTCCTGAATTTGTTGTTCTTTTTATCCCTGGAGAATCTTTTCTGAGTTCAGCCCTCGATGTGGACGGTACACTTATTGAAGACGGTATAGAAAAAGGGGTTATTATTGCCACCCCAACCACGTTTATCGCCCTGCTCAGAGCCATTGCCTATGGCTGGAGACAGGAACAGATAACAAAGAACGCACAGATGATAAGCGAATTAGGCCGTCAATTGTATGAGAGGATGAGTATCCTCGTTCAACATTTCCAGAATATTGGTTCCTCTCTGGAGAGAGCTGTTGGTGCCTATAATAAGGCAGTTGGGTCAATGGAAACCCGAGTATTGCCTTCTGTTAGAAAATTTAAAGAATTCGGTGCTACTGGTGCAGGTGAGATTCCAATTCTCGAACAGGTAGACCAGACCTCGAGGAGCTTGAATCTCCCCGAACCAGGTTCATATGAAAATGAAAAGGACTCATAACCTTTAAAGAAGCAATGGCCATGTCAAGCATCCGTGAAGAGACAATGAGGCTAAGAGGAATCTGGGGTGCTTTCAGGTCTGCAAGGGTTCTCATTACGGCTAATAACTATAGGGTATTTGACCTCTTAACAAAACCTCAATCGGCTGAGGCAATCTCTCGAAAACTTAAAACGGATTTAAGGGCAACAGAGATATTGCTTGATGCCCTCACAGGCATCGGGCTGTTAAGAAAGTCATCTCATAAATATAGGAATACCACTTTACCGAATCGTTTCTTAGTCAAAGGTAGTCTTTACTACCAGGGTGACATAATAAGGCATGCCGATACCTTATGGAAGAACTGGTCAGGTCTCGATGAGGTTATGAAAACAGGGGAACCCTCTCATAAGGCTTATAACCAAGAGGCGTTTGTTTTAGGGATGCATAACCTCGCATCCTTAAAGGCAAAGGATGTTATGAGAACGATAGGATTGAGAGGCGTTAAGACAGCTCTTGATCTTGGAGGAGGCCCAGGGACATATTCCATAGAGATGGCAAAGAGAGGGGTGAAGGTAACGCTCTTTGATCACCCTGGAGCAATCGAGATTGCAAAGAAGGTTATTGAGAAGGAAGGAATAGAGGGCATCAATTTCATCAGCGGAGATTTCATGATTGATGATATTGGAAAAGGTTATGACCTCATCTTCCTGAGCCAGGTATCACATTCATATTCAGACAAGGGTAATCTCCAGATATTAAGAAAATGCAGAAAGGCATTGAACAACGGTGGAAGGATTGTGGTTCAGGAGTTTTACATCTCAGAGGATAGAACCCATCCCCTGCAGAGCGCCCTCTTTTCAGTGAATATGCTCGTAAACACTCAGGCTGGAAGATGTTATTCACCCAGGGAGATAAAGAGATGGCTTTTAGAAACAGGCCTCGAGAATATTAAAGTAAAGCTTATGGATGACACAGTACTGATAATGGGAAGTTCTTGATGCAGAGGCCTATACGAGTTTTTGATAAATTATTTTCACATATGGCAGATATAGTATTCTCGCTCATTCTCGGGCTGACGCCGTCCGAGGTAAATTCTGTTCCGATAAGTCTTTACGGAATTTAAAGCCGCTCAAATACCATATCCGCCATTATCGGCACTTGTTTTACGAATAATGTAGGCTATTTCAATATCTCTCCTGTTTCCTTATACCACAAGATGAGGTCGAGATGAGGAAGAGGTATATCTATCTGTCTCGAAAAGGATGCCATCTTTTTCTCTATGTCTAAGTATTTTGCCTTGCTCAGAGATTCTGGGATGTCTTCTATTATCTTGAGGTCTTTTAAATTTTTTAGAATATGTCTATCAAGGATAGCTATTTTTTCTCCGAATCCTATGTTTCTTAAGAAATGGCTCGCCTCTTTGTAACCCATACCTTTTATATTCTTCACTAACCAGTCTCTGCAGGCATGAGTATCTTTAAATTGGCTGAGGAAGGGTTTTATGCACACCCTTCCATTCTTTGAAAAGAAATTCCTCGCCCTTACAAGATACTCTGCTTTTTTATTTTTAAATCTCACATCCTTTATTTTTTCCTTGATCTCTTCTTGGGATCCTCTGAACAAAAGTCCTGTCTCCTTTAGCCTTTCTATGGCTTTACAGCAGACTTTTGCTTTTGACTGGGGGGTAAGGATACAGAAAGCAAGCTCCCCGAAGATTTCTTCATCTCTTCCTTTGACCCAGAGATTTTTGAATTCCTTTAATCTTCGGAGTATTTCCCCTCTTTTTGAACCATATATTCTCTTTATATGGAGTGGGCTTACCGAATCCTTATTCCGATCGTTTTTTCTTCTTAAGCTTTCTGTAGACTTCCTCTCCAACACATTTTTCGGCATACTTACACCACTGTATACATGACTCCAGTTCCTCATATATGGTAAAACCGCAATCTTTACACTTCACGGAGAAATCAGTGGAAAAGATCTCCACCTCTCCACCACATTCAGGACATCTTTTAACCTTTAGTGTAGGAGTCCGGATATTGCCTGCGCCCGGGCATTTATCAAACATCTTTTCCCTCCTTTATTGCAATTTTCTTTTAATCAAAACAATATGGTCAGAAGATGAGCTTTTTTAATCCCCTATAAGATATCTTCTCTATTTCTTCATGGAGGCTTCTGCCATGTGCGTCCATCGTCACCATAGCAGGGAATTCCTCGACATCGAATATCCACATTGCCTCAGCCATACCAAAGTCCTCGAACTTCCAGACACCAACTACCCTTTTTATCCGGTCCGCAAGATAAACAGCAGCACCACTTATCGTATGAAAATACACACAACCATTTTCTTTAAGGGCTTTCAGGGTCTTTCTGCCCATTCCGCCTTTTCCCATTATTCCTCTTATTCCATAATCTGATATTATCTGGTGTTCGTACATCTCGACGCGGATGCTTGTTGTTGGCCCTCCGGCTATGAGCTTAAAACCCTCCTTAGTCTTTTTTATGATAGGCCCGCAGTGGTAAAGAACTGCTCCCTTGAGATGAAAGGGTATCTCCTTTATCCTGGGTCTTTCGTTGTAAAGAAATTTATGGAACTTGTCCCTTCCTGTTACCAATTGGCCACTAATAAGCACCCTGTCTCCGACATTCAGGGAAAGGACATCCTTCTTTGTGAGAGGAAGTTTAATAGTTTTTGCTTTTTCACCATTTAACTTTGAACTTTGAACTTTGAACTTTTTTTCTACCATATTAAGCTTGCCCTTCTGTTTGCCCAGCAGCAGATAGAGATGTCTACAAAGTAAGATGCGGGATGTCTGTGGTTCACTCCTATTTTTACCCCCATTGCTGTAGTTTCCCCCCCCAAGCCGAGGGGACCTATCCCGAGCTGGTTTATCTCTTTGAGGATTTTCTCTTCGAGTCTATATAAGACCTCGATATTGTTCGTATCATCAAGCCTTCTCAGAAGCTGGTCTTTGGAAAGCCTTGTCACTTTGTCCCTGGAAGCACCTATCCCTATTCCAATGATATAGGGTGGGCATGCCCTACCCTGGGCCTTGTATACTGCATCGAGTCCACACCGTCTTACACCATCAAGGTCTCTTTCTGCCTTTAGTTCCACGGAAGGGAGCTTATAAAGCTGACTTACATTTTCGCAGCCGGAACCTTTCAACATGAGTTCTATGGTAAGGGTGCTGTCATGAGACTCCTCAAAGTAGATAATCGGGAACCCGATACCCGTATTGTCTCCCGAGTTTTTATCGCTAATGATGTCAACGGCGTTAGGTCTGAGAGGCACATCCTCTGTTGCAATCTTTGTGGCCTCTATGATTGTTTCCTTTAATTCGAGCTGACTCTGGCCCTTGGGGGTCTTCACAAAAAAGACAGGTACTCCTGTATCTTGACAGATAGGTCGTTCCGTCTCCCGTGCAATCCTTATATTCTCAAGTATGGCTGATAATGCGGCCTTTGCGTTTGACCCGTTTTCTTCAGTCGCATGGGCACGCCGTAAAGTATCTTCAACATCTTGTGGCAGGGACGTCGCAGCCTTTCTGTAAAGCCCAAGAATTCCTTCTCGAAGTGTACTCATTATATTATTATTTCACATTTTTTACGAAAGGGGAAGGATTCCCTGCAGCAATTCACGGCGAAATATAGGATGTCGTCTTCATAAGCTTTTTGAGGGCAAAGAGAATTTATTTTTCGCAAAGATCCATCTTATAAAGTATCCACAGATTAATCTTATTATTTCTTTATAGAATCACATAACCCATTGAATTAATTAAGAAAA
>JBGQMP010000098.1:0-5950 GCA_041500685.1 Thermodesulfovibrionia bacterium
AAAAACATGAGCACTTCTTTTAACATCACCTCCTTTACGAAGAATTATTTTAAATTTGATAGATACAAACTCTATGCCAAATATAAAAGTGTGCTAATTACTTGCGTGGGCAGGTATAAAATTAATTAAAATCAATAAGTTAGAAGCTCTCTTTTTTTGAGAGGTCTGCTGTGATTTTCTAAAAATTATTGCAGATAGTCCTCGTAGCGTCATTTAATTGACAAAAAATGGCAGATTTGAAGTTTATGGAGGTAATAGATCTTTTGCTGATTGGTATAGTCAATTGATCGATCTTTTTATTCCCAGCTACCGATGTCTTTATTTTCGTCTTCTCCACCAGGTGACCCATCAACTCCATAGGAAAAAAGGTCATAATCTCCATGGCTTCCAGGAGACTCAAAGTGATATGGTCTACCCCATGGGTCATTCGGTACCGCCTTCTTTAAATAAGGTCCATCCCAGTTTGGTATCCCTGGGTTGACTATGAGGGCATTTAAACCCTCTGAAGTGGTAGGGTATCTTCCTGTGTCAAGCCTGAACTGGTCTATGGCCTGACCGAGGAGTTCTATCTGGGCCTTCGCAGCAGATTGTTTCCCCTTGCCGACCTTGGGGATTAACCTCGGGAAGACAAGAGCTGCTAACATGCCTATAATAACCATCACAATAAGGAGTTCTACAAGGGTAAAACCCCTTTGATTTCTCAGATCTCTTTCTCCTAATTTAATCTTCATGTTTTTTCTATCCTCCAATAACCAATAATCAATAACCAACAACCGAATAAATTCAAATGATTTAGTTATTGTTATTTTAGCTTAGGGCATAAAAAGGCGTCAATTAATCTCTTTACCAGTTATTACTACAGATGCTAAAATCACTCCATCTTTATGGGATATAAGAGTATTAAAGACTGGCCTGAAGGCGAGAGGCCTCGAGAGAGGCTCCTGAGAAACGGGGCTCATAATCTGTCGGAGGCCCAACTTCTTGCAATAATCCTCGGGACAGGGGGAGGGGGCAGGAGTGCCCTTGACCTTGCGATAGAGATCCTGGACTCTTTTGGAGACCTTAAGAAGATTGAAGCTGCATCTACCAGAGAATTTGTGAATATTAAGGGCATGGGCAAGGCAAAGGTCGCTCAGCTAAAGGCTGCTTTAGAGATCGGGAGGAGGCTAATGGATGAACCCTCAGTAAAGGGACCTGCCTTTTCCTCAGGTCATAACGTATATTTATACTACAATTGCCGTTTGAAAAATTTGAAAAAAGAGGTCTTCTACTGCGTGATGCTTGATGCAAAAAACAGGGTATTAAAAGACTACAAAATCTCTGAAGGAACCCTCACGAATTCATTGATACATCCTCGTGAGGCCTTTCGGGATGCAATAAAAGAATCAGCTGCATCTGTTATATTTGTCCATAATCATCCGAGCGGCGATCCAAGTCCAAGTCGAGAAGACATTTTGATAACAGAACGGCTTGTTAGTGTAGGTGAGGTAATCGGGATAAAGGTTCTCGATCACATAATTATAGGAGATGAAAAATTTACGAGCATGAGGGAAAAAGGATATATAAAGAAGTAAAAAGGGAGGTTTAAATGGCTGCGATAAAAAAGGCACTGATAAGTGTTTCGAACAAAGAAGGTGTTCTAGAGTTTGCAAAGGCTCTTACATCAATGGGTGTCGAGATACTCTCAACAGGAGGAACGGCAAAGGTTTTACGAGATGCAGGTATTTCTGTCAAAGAGGTATCAGAATACACGGGTTTCCCTGAGATGCTCGATGGAAGGCTGAAGACCCTTCATCCAAAGATTCACGGTGGCCTCCTTTCAAGAAGGAATAATCCGAAAGATATGGAAGAGATACAGATGCAAGGGATCGATACTATTGACATGGTAGTCGTGAATCTCTATCCCTTTAAAGAAACAATCTCAAGGCCGGGAGTTACCTTTGCTGAGGCTATTGAGAACATTGACATTGGTGGCCCAACAATGCTTCGTTCAGCCTCGAAAAACTTTCAGGATGTCGCTGTCATAGTCAACCCGTCAGACTACAAAAAGATCATCAAGGAGATGAAAAAGCTGAAAGTGGACATCAGTTATAGGACACGATTAGGACTCGCAAAGAAAGTTTTCAAGCGTACATCTCAATATGATAAAGCAATTGCTGCTTACCTTGGCAAGGTAACGAAAGAAGATTAAACATAAATTACGAAAGGTTCGATATAACCCTTGTAGCCGCAGGCTTTAGCCTGCGGTGGAAATCCTTGAAGGTGAAATAAAAGTTGTTCAAATCTACGCAACCTAAAGGTTGCGGCTACACCATAGTGTAATTCTATGTTTAAATTGAATCAGGGGTATTCATGAAAGTACTTGTTATTGGTGGAGGCGGCAAGGAACATGCAATCGTTTGGAAGCTATCCCAGAGCAGACATGTCGACAGGATTTATTGCTGTCCTGGAAATGCAGGTATAGCTGAGATTGCTGAGTGCATAGATGTAAGTCCCCACGACTTTGATGCTCTCATTGATTTTGTGAAATACGAGTGGATAGACCTGACGATTGTGAGTGCTGAAGAACCTCTCTCAAGTGGTATTGTCGATTCATTTGAGAAAGAAGGCTGTAGGATACTGGGTCCAAACAGGGCTGCTGTCCAGCTTAAGGCAAGCAGGGTCTTTGCAAAAGACCTGATGAGACTTTACGGGATCCCTACAGCTGAGTATAAAGTCTTTACTTTTTATCTCCATGCAGAGGATTATGTCAGGTTAAAAGGTACTCCCTTACTAATAAAGACAGACGGGATTACAGATGGCAATGGTACATTCGTAGCCTTTACTGTGGACGAGGCAATAGATGCTCTCAGGTTGATTATGAGAGAGAGAGTTTTTGGTGACGCAGGCAAGCAGGTTATCATAGAAGAGGCTCTCAAAGGTGAAGAGATATCCTTTATGATATTCACTGATGGAAAGAGCTTTGTTCCCCTTGCGGTTTCCAGGAACCACAAGCGAATCTTTGATGGTGATATGGGACCGATCACACAAGGTATGGGTGCTTATAGCCCTGTGCCTGTGATTACAAAGCAGATCGAGAGTGTTATCTTGGGGAGGATAATGCGGCCTATGCTCAAGGCACTCAATTCAGAGGGCATACGATATAAGGGCATTCTCTCCGCAGACATCTTGATAGACAAGGGCAATCCTTATGTCCTTGAAGTCGATTGTACTTTCGGAGACCCGGGAATCCAGGCAGTTCTCCCAAGGCTAAAAACAGATTTTATGGAAATTGCATTGGTGATTACAGAAGAAAGGCTATCGGATATACAAAATATAATAGAGTGGAGGCAGGAGGCATCAATGTGCATTGTGGTCTCTTCTATGGGGTATCCTGGCAAATATCAGAAGGGCTTGGTTATATCAGGGCTCGAAAAAGCAAAAAAAATGAAGGATGTCGTTGTATTCCATGCAGGTACTGCATTTAACAACGGTGATATTATTACCTCAGACGGAAGGGTAGTCAGTGTATCAGCTATCGGAGCGGACATACAAGATGCTAGGGCTAAGGCATATAGAGCGGTAGAAGAAATATTTTTTGAAGGGATGCACTATAGAAAAGATATTGGATATAACGTTCAATCATCCATAACCACATTACAATAACCAGGATGGGTAGTAACCAATTACCAGAGTCCAATAACCGAACAATGATTGCTTATTTACTGCCTAAGAGCATGTACCAAACATTTGCCATAAGACAAAAGGAGGGGGCATGAAACCACAGGTTTTGATCGTGATAGGAAGTGACTCAGACATCCCTATTATGGAAGAGGCAGAAAAGATTCTCAAGGAGCTTGGAATCACTTATACAGTGGCTATTGCTTCAGCACATAGAACTCCAGAACGTACAATACAACTCGCATCAGAGGCTGAGAAGGAGGGAATCGAGGTAATTATTGCAGGTGCCGGAATGGCAGCCCACTTAGCAGGTGTAATTGCATCTCACACAGTCTTGCCAGTGATAGGCGTGCCGATAGACTCATCGCCCCTTCATGGACTTGACTCCCTCCTCTCTACTGTCCAGATGCCTCCCGGCGTACCGGTTGCGGCAATGGCAATAGGCAAGGCAGGTGCCAAAAATGCCGCAATCTTTTCAGCCCAGATTATAAGCAGGAAAGATTCAAGGGTTGCAAAAAGGTTGAAAGAGTATAAAAAGAAAATGTCTGAAGAGGTTGAGAAAAAGGCGAAGGCACTCAAAAGACATAACTAAAATGAGAGTACATCTCGATTGTTTCCCTTGTTTCCTGAGACAGTCCATTATTGCTCTTAGGCTTGGAACAAAAGACGAGTTACTGCAGGAAAGGATTATAAAAAGCATCCTGCCTGAAATACAGATGGGGGACATATTAAGACCACCTGCCTACACAACTACATTCATCCACCGAAAAATAAGGCAGTTGCTCGGCAAAGATCCATTCAAGGAGCTCAAATCTGAATATAACCAAGTGGCACTCGGTTTATATCCCACATTGAAGACAATCATCGAAAAAAGTCCTGATCCCTTATGGACAGCTATAAGGCTTGCGATTGCAGGGAATGTTATAGACTTCGGGATATTTACCTCGGTGGATATAGAAGGTACTATTCGGAAAGCCCTTAACAATCCCTTAGCAGTGGATGACTACTGTGCATTCAGAAATGCTATCTCTGAAGCAGACGGTATACTTTACCTGGCAGACAATGCCGGAGAAATAGTATTTGATAGACTTCTTATAGAGACCCTCATCCCCATTGGTAAAGAAATAAAGGCAGTTGTGAAGGGTTCTCCCGTAATCAATGATTCTACTATGGAGGATGCTTCGGAATCAGGCCTTACAGGAGTATGTGAAGTAATCGACAATGGTTCTGATGCTGTAGGCACAATACTCGCCTGGACGTCCTCCATATTTCAAGAGACATTCGACGATGCTCAACTCATCATAAGCAAAGGACAGGGTAACTTCGAGACCCTCACCGGCATTCAAAAGAAAATATTCTTCCTCTTCCAATCCAAATGTGATGTGGTTTCTAAAGAACTTGGCCTTTCAACTGGCTCGATGCTTCTAAAGAAATCCTGATCTTGTTGGCTGGTTAAGCTAAAAAGGTAAGTCTATTTTCTTCTCCCTCTGCCGCCAAAACCACCTCCGCCAAAACCACCTCCGCCAAAACCACCTCTTTCTCTTTGCTGGCCTCGCTCGCGCTTTTCCTGTGGTTTTGCCTCATTAACAACAATGTTTCTGTCCATGAAAGCCTTGCCGTTCAACATGGAGACCGCCTTCTGCGCATCTTCCTCTGAGGCCATCTCCACAAAACCGAACCCTCTGAGCCTTCCTGTAGCTGCATCCGTGATCAGCTTGACAGAAACAACTTCACCTGCTTGAGAAAACAGCTCCTTCAAATCGTCTTCTGAGCCCTTGAAGGAGATATTCCCCACATAAAGCCTTGTACTCATCCTTCCTCCTTTAATACTGTTTGTACTCCTTATAAAACCCCTAACGAGTCTTTATTACTGTGCATGATAGAGAAACCATTTGTCAAGTAATAAAATGCATGATTTTCATGATTTATAAGATAAGAGTGCCTGTGTTAGTATTTTTTATGGTTCGGATATTCATTTCTCAAACAAATATGGAGCAGGTCTTAGCCCAGACCGTGGAGGCACTCGAAAAGGGCAGCATTATCGCATATCCAACAGAGACCTTTTATGGACTTGGAGTAAAATTTGATATCGAAGATTCACTCAAAAGACTTTGTGATATGAAAAAAAGGCCAAAAGACAAGGCAATCCCTCTGATTTTTGGCAATAGAGAATTGCTGCCTCTCGTTACAAAATCTGCTAATCGTAAGGCCATGTTGCTTATGGATAGGTTCTGGCCAGGTCCTCTTACTTTAATCCTTCGCGCAAAACAAGATATCTCGAGATACATTA
>JBGQMP010000099.1:0-5924 GCA_041500685.1 Thermodesulfovibrionia bacterium
AGAGTACCGTTGAGTAGGGTTTTACTTTAAACCTTTCATATGCCCTGTTATACAGACTAATTAAAGATAGTGCTACCCCTATGCCGATTATTCCCCCCACGAGAGAATCTGAGGGATAATGCGCGCCAACGTAAATCCTTGAAAAACTCACAAGGAAGGCAACAATGAAGAAGGCATATCGCATCCTGTTTTTAAAGAGGATAAAAAATGGCGTTGCAAAAGCAAAACTATTCGCAGCATGGTTTGAAGGCATCGAGTAAGAACCGCCACAACCAGTAAGGAGATGGACACCTTCGAGCATGTTGCAGGGTCTCGACCTTTCGAAAATATGCTTAAGGATATATGAACCCCAATCGGATAAGGCTAAGGCTACAAAACCGAGGACCAGAGCAAGGAATGCCTTTTTCCTATCTTTATAAAAGAACCACGCTACGAAAGGAATTATGAGGAGATAGGCCTTGCTTGTAATAAAAGGCATGGCAACATCGAAGAGTCTATTCTGGATGTCTCTGTTTATGAAGAAAAAGATGAGGGTATCTACCTCAGGGAGACTCACTTAGTATTCCCCAATCTATTGTATCAATTCTTTTCCCCGCTTCATTGCCCAAATGATAATCTCCTCAACCAATGCCTCTATGGTTGCTTCTCTTGGCATGATATCAACCTTAAGCCCAGCCTTTTCAACAGCCTTTGCTGTAACAGGTCCGATCACTGCGATAGCCACTCCTTGAAGGAGTTCATTCGCCTTTTCTCCCATAATCTCCATGAAGTTGTTGTAGGTCGCTGCGCTCGTGAAGGTAGCAATGGAGATCCTGCCCTCTCTTAAAAATCTTCTTAATCTCTTGCCGTGTAGTTCTGGTTTGATAGACCTGTAGGCAACAGGGAGATCGATATGACCTCCAAGCTCTCTCACCTTTTCTGGAAAGACCTCTCTTGCCTTCTCTGCCCGCGGAAGGAGAAACCTTATTCCCCTTAACCCTTGGGCACTTGATCCCTTGAATTCTTCAACTAATTTGATTAGACCCTCTGAAGAAAATTCATCAGGAATCAAGTCTACCTTGATGCCATATTTTTGTATCTCTTTCGCCGTCTTTGAGCCTACAGCACAGATATTTATCCCCTTTAGGTCTCTGATGTCTCTCTCTTTCTCAAAGAACCTCTGGAGAAAGTACTGTACACCATTTTTGCTTGTAAATATCAGACAATCATATGTCTCTATATTGTCTATTGCCTTATCCAGCTCATGATAGCTTTCTGGGGGGACGATCTCTATCGTAGGAAATTCAATGATCTCAGCACCGAGTTCTTCCAATGGCTCAAACCCTTCAGAATGTCCCCTCGTTACAAGGATCCTGTGACCGAACATCGGTTTTTTTTCATACCAGCTTAGAGATTCCCTGAGTCTTACAACATCTCCTACAACCATGACAGCAGGCGGCTTGATATCCTTTTCCTTCACAAGCTCGACAATATTTTTTAACGTCCCCGTGATTGTTCTCTGCTCAGGCCTTGTACCCCATCTGATAACGGCAACGGGTGTATCAGAGCTCCTGCCGTTTTCTATAAGTTTTTGGGTGACCATGTTTATATTATTTACAGCCATGAGAAAAACAAGTGTGTCAACACTCGTAGAAAGCTTTGACCAGTCGATAGAACTCTCTTTTTTTGTTGTATCCTCATAACCCGGGATAACAGCAAAGGAAGATGAATAAAGTCTATGGGTAAGAGGGATCCCTGCATAGGCAGGAGCAGCAACGGATGAGCTTACACCAGGGACTACTTCAAACTCGATTCCGTTTTTCGCAAGGGCCTCTGCTTCCTCTCCACCGCGGCCAAATACAAAAGGATCTCCACCTTTGAGCCTGCATATAATCTTGCCCTCCTTTGCTTTTTGTACGAGGATTTCATTAATCTCTTCCTGTGTCATAGTGTGATGCCCGCTTCGCTTACCAGCATAAATGAACTCGGCATCATGGTTGATATAATTTAATACCTGTGCATTGAGGTGGAAATCATAGATGACAACCTCTGCCTTCTGAAGGCACCTTAACCCCTTAACAGTGAGAAGCCCAATATCACCAGGCCCTGCGCCAACCATATAAACCTTGCCTTTCATATCTCTACGTTCAATCATTTTATCACAATTAAAAGACCCGGACCTGGCCGAAACGTATCCTGATGTTTAGAAAAGGGTAGGATAAAGCAGTTTAGGAATTAGGGGAATTCATGGCCTCCTTGAGCGCCTTCCCTGCCTTGAAGTGCAGCGCCTTCTTTGCTGGCACGTCAATCTTCATGCCTGTCTTCGGGTTTCTTGCCATCCTCGGTTTTCTGCTCTTTAGTCTGAAGTTACCGAAACCCCTTATTTCGATCTTGTCTCCTCTGATAATGGCTTCCTTCATGGTCTCGAAGATGGTCTCGACAACAATCTCGGTCTGTTTCCTTGTCAGACTGATGAACTTTTCTGAAACCTTTTCTATGAGTACTGATTTAGTCATGGGATCCCCCTAAAAAAGTTACAAGTTACAAGTTGAAAATTATAAAGTTCATAGGAATTACTAAATCTGAAAATCATAGCTTCTGATCTTTAATTCTTTAAGGTGTAAAGAGATACTTTACTTTTACACTCGGAGAAATATCTGTCCATTCTTTGGGGATCTTGTTTCTAATCAGATCAATAAGAGAGAAACGCTCCGTTTTGCTGACTATCACCGGCTCTCCCTTTATTCCAGCGAGTTTCGCAGCAGCCTGAACTGTATCCTCGAGGTTCCCGAGCTCGTCGATGAGGCCTACCTTGATGGCCTGTTCACCCGTAAAGACCCTTCCATCAGCAATCTTTCTTACATCGTCAGGGAGCATTTTTCTTCCCTCTGCAACAGCTTGAATAAACTGCTCATGTATGTTGTCAAGGACACCCTGAAGAATCTCTCTCTCACCTTTCCCGATCCCCCTGAATATGGATGCAATGTCTTTATGTCTACCGCTCTTAACCACCTCTGTTTTTATGCCAAGCTTGTTCATGAGTCCTTCTATATTGGGGATTTCCATGATTACCCCAATTGAGCCTGTAAGTGTTCCTGGATTCGCGATAATCTTTGTCGCAGGTGAGGCTATATAGTAGCCTCCTGATGCAGCAACAGAACCCATAGATACCAGGACCTTCTTTTTTGCTACGGCTTTTCTTACCTCTTCGTAGATCTCCTGTGCAGGGGCAACAGCACCTCCAGGGCTTTCAATACGCAGTACAATAGCCTTAACTGCTGGATTCTTCACATATTCCTTGAGCTCATCAACTGTCTCCTTGGAGTCCGTAATAAGCCCTTCTATATGGATAAGGGCAATCCGATCACCTATGGGCATACCCTTCTGAAGTATTATAAGAAAAATGCTTACAATAACAAGGAGTATGAACAAGCCAAGAATGATCAGAAAGACCTTTTTCACGCTTCCAACCTCTTAAGGTTTTTCATACTCAGTCCTATCTTCCTTTCATCGAGATCTATCTTTATAATCCTGACCCAAATATCATCGCCTTCTTTTAAGGAATCCTCTGCCCTTTCTGATGCCTGTTTTACGATCTCTGTAGAATATACAAGGCCTTCAACTCCACCCTCAAGTTCTACGAATATGCCGAAATCAGTAATCCTCAGTACCTTTCCTTTTACCTCAGAGCCCAGATTGAACTTCTCTGGGATTTCCTTTAACCAAGGATCCGGTTTGAGCTGTTTCAGGCTGAGGGCTATCCTCTCGGCCTCTGGTTCAATGCTCAATATGATTGCCTCAACCCTCTGTCCCTTCCTTAACATCTCTGTTGGGTGTTTTACATGTTTTGTCCACGAAAAGTCAGAAATGTGTATGAGACCATCGATTCCTTCTGGAAAACTGACAAAGGCACCAAAGTCAGCAATGGTCTTAACCTTGCCAGAAATCTTCTGGCCAACGGTATAGTGTTGAGAAACAAGTTCCCATGGGCTTGGTTTGAGCTGCTTTATACTCAGGGAGAGACGCCTTTCTTCTTTATCTACCTTTACGACAAGAGCTTCAACAGTTTCCCCAATGGAGAGGTACTTTGACGGATGTTTTGGCCGCGGCAACCAGTCTATCTCAGATATGTGTACAAGTCCTTCAAGGCCTTCTTCAAGTTCAATAAAGGCACCATAGTCAGTGACACTGACGACTTTGCCTTTTACACTTTTACCAACTGGATGTTTTTCATCGACAGTGAACCAGGGATCTGGCTTTTTCTGTTTGTAGCCGAGGGTCACCCTTTCATTCTCCTCGTCATATTTAAGGATAATAACCTCTACTTCATCTCCAAGAACAAAGAATTCTGAAGGATGGTTTATCCTTCCCCAAGAGATATCTGAGATATGGAGCAATCCGTCTATTCCACCAAGGTCAATAAAGACTCCGTAGTCTGTAATGTTTTTGACTAGCCCTTTCAAAAGGGCACCTTCTTTAAGCTTTTCGAGGGTCTCGGCCTTTTTTCTCTGCCTTTCCTCCTCAAGGATTGCCCTTCTCGATACAATGACATTCGAAAGCTTGCTATTCAATTTTAAAACCTTGAAGAGCATTCTCTGTCCGATGAGATTATCAATCTCTTTTGGTGCTTTTATGTCCACCTGGGAGCCTGGAAGGAAGGCATTTATTCCTGAGATGTTCACAAAAAGGCCGCCCTTTGTTTTTCCGACGACAGTTCCCTCTACAGGAGTTCCATCCTGCAGTGCTTTTTGGAGGAGCTCCCATGTCTTTATCTTTGTTGCCTTTTCTTTTGAAAAACGAATCATTCCTTCAGAATCAACGATCTCTTCAACATATACCTCTATATAACTTCCAATCTTTATTGATGCAAACTCTTCTTCAGAAAATTCTCCGATAGGGATGAAACCTTCAGATTTATACCCGATATCGACAATGACTCCGTCCTGCTTCAATGCCAATATCCTTCCTCTTAATATCGTCCCCTCTACAATACTATGAAATGTCTCAGCATAAAGTTTTTCCATCTCATTGTTTTTAAGTTCCACGAAAAGTTTATCCTCCTATATTTCTAATTCTTTCTTCCACTTCTTTTATGATCCACCCAGGAGTTGATGCCCCAGCCGTTATGCCGACTTTCTTTGCCACCTTGAACCATGCATCTTTAATCTCAGGAGGGGTCTCTATATGGTGTGTAGCTACGGAAAGAGACCTGCAGAGTTTTGAGAGCTGTGTTGTATTTGCACTGTTTTTACCGCCCACGACAATCATTACATCAACCCTATAGGCCATGTCTTCCGTCTCCTTTAGACGTAGGGCTGTGGAGTTACATATGGTATTATATACTTTTATCTCCTTTGCATACCCTATTGCATGAGACAGGACTCTTCTTAAGGCCTCCAGAGGTTGCGTTGTCTGGACAACTATGCCCACCTTGCTCTTGAGTCTCGGAAGAGGTTTGTAACCATCGACTACGATGGCATCGTCACTCGCATAGCTCATAAGTCCCTTTACCTCTGGATGCTCCTTTTCCCCCAGGATAACTACCTGATAACCTTCGTCTCTAAGGAGTTTAGCATAATACTGGGCCTTTTTTACAAATGGACAGGTTGCATCTATTATCTCACATCCCATGGACGATATCTCTTCTGAAAGATTACGAGGTATGCCATGGGTTCTGATTATCAGTGCCTTAATATCCTTCTTTTGTTTTATTTCCTTTATGGGAATAATCCCTTTCTCCTTGAGTTTTTCTACTACCTGGGGATTATGGATTATCGGACCAAGGGTGTAAACCCCTTTACGTTTTTTCCTGGATACGCGAAAGGCTATATCTACAGCCCTCTTTACACCAAAGCAGAAACCAGCTGTCTTAGCTACGAGGATTTTCATTGAATTAGTGTAGAGCGTAGAGCAAAGAGCACGGAGCGTAGAGCTTAAAGCATAGA